>JAEZSL010000357.1 GCA_023443925.1 Bacillota bacterium
CCAGAATGTTGATGCAGAAATCTTCATAATTAAACTGCATAACGGATGATGTTACGGAAATACCACGCTGTTTCTCAATCTCCATCCAGTCAGAAACCGCATGACGGTCTGTTTTTTTGCCCTTTACAGAACCGGCCAGATTGATGGCACCTCCGTATAATAACAGTTTTTCTGTCAGTGTTGTCTTACCGGCATCCGGATGGGATATAATCGCAAATGTCCGTCTTTTATTAATTTCCTTAGAATAATCAGCCAAAATAAATCCTCCAACCATATATAAAATTTGCTGCTTAAAACAATAATCTATTTAAATAAATCCTACATATTAATATTTTTTTCAAAACTACTTCATCATATAATAATTTTCCGGCTATTGTCAAGGCATTTTTTAATTCGAACCGGTAAAAGTATACCAAAAGCTCAGCGGATTTTTTGATATTATCATACTCACAAAAAAGCCTGTCTTGACAGCACCTGTTGCTGCGATGCTGATTGACCCATTAATAAAATGTTCCGGAATGTTTCATTTACATCCTGACAAGAAATCCTTTCTAGCTTAAATTAACAAATCTCAAAGAAAAAGCTGCCTAAAGGCAGCTTAAGGACTGTGTGCAAACTAAAATCTTTCTTTCCGCGATATAATAACAGAATATCTATGCAAAGCTCAATGACGTAGAATTTTATCCATTTTTTTACCTTTAGCCAATTCATCTACTAATTTATCCAAATAACGAATTTCCCGCATAATCGGATCTTCGATCTCCTCAACCCGTACGCCGCAGATAACACCTTTAATCAATATTCTTGATGGATTTAGTTCGGGTGCTTTTGTAAAAAAGGTTTCAAAATCTATATCATTTTTTAATCGAAGCTCTAATTCATCCTGGCTGTACCCGGTCAGCCAGCATATGATTTCATCTACCTCTTGCTTTGTGCGGTTTTTACGCTCTGCCTTAGCAATATAATAAGGATATACACTTGAGACACTAGTTGTAAATATACGATGTTTTTCCATATTAACCTCTATTCTTGCACACGCTCTTTGTGCATATCAAGTTTGTTGTGCGCAAGCACAAACTTGCGGTTGAAAAATTTATTTTTCAACCTAAACTCCCATCTGTGCGCCTAAGCGCACGTATAAATCAAGATGTTGAATAACTGTATTTCGTTTTCAACCTAAACCTCCGTATCGGTGACTGTGGGTAAACTCCTGTCTCTATTATATCTAATCTTAACTTAAAAGTATAGGCTGTAACTATATCTCAGGATATTTATCCCTAATTATTTGCGGCCTATTTTATCTGCCATCTGAAGAAGCCCGATGAATTGACTTTGAATTGTGATTCTAAAAAGACCCAAAGAAATTAAAAACCGGCTCTCTTATATGAGCCGGCATTTTAATTTGCTTAGCTTTAAATTTATAATTTGCTGTAGCATTAAATTATTGCATTTACTTTATTTTAATCTTATTTTTGTTCAGATTGTTCCACTTCAATTTTTCTAATCTCTTTTGTTCTAATTTCTTTACAGATATCATTAACAAATGTATCCAATGGTTTCTGGCCTTCATCTCCCAGATAACGGCTTCTTACGGATACCAGACCTTCCTCTTCTTCCTTCTGTCCCACTACCAGCAGATAAGGAACACGGTCAAGTCTGGCCTCACGAATCTTATATCCTATCTTTTCCGCACGTTCATCCGCGCTGCAGCGAATACCGTTGTCTTTTAACTCACTCTCTATTTTCTTGGCATAAGCATGATACTTTTCGGAAATAGGAAGTACTCTAACCTCTTCCGGACATAACCAGGTCGGGAATTGGCCGGAATATTTTTCAATCAACCAGGCCAGAGTTCTTTCATAGCAGCCTAAACTGGTTCTGTGGATAATATAAGGACGAACCTTATCTCCATTCTGATCGATATAATACATATCAAACTGTTCTGCTATAATGGCATCCCACTGGATGGTAATCATTGTATCTTCTTTACCGTATACATTCTTAGCCTGGATATCTACCTTAGGACCATAGAAAGCTGCTTCTCCTTCGGCTTCTGTAAAGGGAATCTCCAATTCCGTAAGCACTTTACGGATTCTGCCCTGGGTTTCTTCCCAGATTTCTTCTGTTCCGATGTATTTTTCTTTGTTGGTAGGATCCCATTTTGATAAACGGTATGTTACATCCCCATCCAGACCTAATGTCTTAAGACAGTACCTTGCAAGATCCAGACAGCCTTTAAATTCTTCATCCATCTGGTCCGGTCTTACAATCAGATGGCCTTCGGATATAGTAAACTGGCGGACACGGGTCAAGCCGTGCATTTCACCGGAATCCTCATTTCTGAAAAGTGTTGAAGTCTCGCCGTAACGGATCGGCAGGTCGCGGTAAGATCTCTGGCTGGATTTATAAACATAGTACTGGAACGGACATGTCATAGGACGAAGGGCATATACTTCTTTGTCCTTCTCTTCATCACCCAGTACAAACATACCTTCTTTATAATGATCCCAGTGGCCTGAAATTTTATATAGATCACTCTTTGCCATAAAAGGAGTTTTTGTTCTTACATAGCCTCTCTTTTCCTCTTCATCTTCAATCCATCTTTGAAGAGTTTGTAGGATATTTACACCGTTTGGCATGATCAGGGGGAGTCCCTGGCCGATAACATCAACCGTTGTAAACAGTTCCATTTCACGGCCTAATTTATTATGGTCACGCTTCTTAATATCCTCAAGATGTGCCAGGTATTCGTCCAGGTCTGCGTTTTTCGTAAATGCGGTTCCATATACCCTGGTTAACATCTTATTTTTTTCACTGCCTCTCCAGTATGCACCGGAGGAGGAAATTAACTTAATTGCTTTAATCCCTTTGGTGCTCATTAAATGGGGACCGGCACAAAGATCCACGAATTCTCCCTGTCTGTAGAAGGAGATAACGGAATCCTCGGGAAGGTCACGGATCAGTTCAACTTTGTAAGGCTCTCCTTTTTCCTCCATCAGTTTAATGGCTTCTTCTCTTGGCAGGGTAAAACGTTCCAGTACAGCGCCTTCTTTGATGATTTTCTTCATTTCTTTTTCAAGTTCATCCAGTGCTGCCCGGTCAAAGGATTCCACATCAAAATCATAATAAAAACCGGTGTCAATAGAAGGTCCGATCGCCAGTTTGGTATCGGGATATAAGCGTTTTACCGCTTCTGCCAGTACATGAGAGGCTGTGTGTCTGTATGCTGCCTTACCCGCATCATCATTGAAAGTTAATATATTTAATTCGCAGTCTTCTAAAACAACGGTGCGTAAATCCACCACCTTACCGTTTATCTCACCGGCACATGCCATTCTGGCAAGTCCTTCGCTGATATCTTTTGCAATATCGATAACGGACATAGCGTTATCATATTGTTTCACAGATCCGTCTTTTAATGTAATCTTCATTGAAATCTCTCCTTTGAAATATTGTTGGGTTACTATATGAAAAATGATAGATTGTATCGTCAGGCAGTTCCCAGGTACTTGATTCTTATAACTGCAGCAGGTTAATTACATTTCGGTATCAGAATTATTCCTTACCGCCGCAGTGAAATCCTACTCGGCAGGCTTTCTATACATAAACCGCTTACCCTTATAAACCCCTACTATTGCATAAAAAAAGCCCGTCACTTTCTAGTTGCCTGATGTGCAATTTCGAAAGGGACGAGTTACTAATCTCGCGGTTCCACCCTTGTTGGAATCAAACAGATCAATTAATTCAATCGGTCAAATTCCCGCTTCATTGGATTATAACGTAATCAACGGACCGGATTGGGGTCACTCGGAGGTAGTCTTCGGAAGCCTTTCAATGAGATATTTCCAGCATATCATATCTCTCTCTGTAATGTAAGAAATCCTACTTGTCTCGTCAGCGTATTGACATATTCTTTGATATTTTTCATTATAACATTGTTAAAATCTTTGTCAAGAGGGATTTTCTCTCAAGGATTCTGGCTACAGATTTTCTCTCAAGGATTCTGGCTCTCATATAATGTAGTAATTATTTTTTTATTAAAACAAAAAATATAATAATAATCATAAGCCTTAGAAGCCTTATGAGCTTTATTATTATATGACATAATCTTATTTACATTGACAGTTTTAACTACTGGCATCCTGACTGATAACTGGTTATACCCTTTAAATTATATCTGGGTAAATCAAAGTTTCGATTTCGTACGGGTCTGCAGGTACGTTCTTCACATAGTTACAACGGTTTTTGAATTAACCAGACTTTTATCTAAATTACTCCTGTTGTTTTGGACTTGTTCTGAAATTCAGGGCAGTTCTTACCATCCAAATAATAATTAATCTGAAGTTACAAATAATTCCCGTAAAAAAGTTTCAATTACTTCAAATTAATTGTTAACCTTATAAACAGCAATATTAAATTCATAATGAATTTGATCTTAAAACAGTTTATACCGCATAATAATTCTTCTAAGGATAATTTAAGTTAATATTGATTCTTATGGCGCCTTATACGCCCGTTTTTAGGGGATTTTAATTAGTCTCACCACCATTTATACTGTTTCTTAACAGGATACGTTATGAAGCTAGTCTTTTCCTAAATCGCAATGATTTAATAGGTGTAATGGTTATGATAAGTAATACTATCCCAAAATCTGGTATTATTCTATCTGATAATGACATATGTAAAAAAGGAGTTAGATATGAATATAATAGGAACAGAAAACAGAATTTGAATTTATGTCGGGTGCTGAAGGATTCCAATACAAAAATCCGATGGCTGCTAATGCGGAGTTGAAATAGGGTTTTAAGAGAGCTCTTATTTTATATTTATAGAGATAAAAGAACGTAATAATAGGAGAACATTATACCTGCGTTAAAATAGAAATGAAAAGATAAGATCTTCAAATATGATAATTTCGTTAGTCTCAAAAAAGTATGTAGCGATGCACTTTTGCTTTATAAATTAATAAAAACCTGAAGTGGAGCTTAATCTTCTTTTATTATCTCAAGCATTTCCTTAACAAGTGCCTTACTCTCTGACTTACCAAAGTAACCTATCTTATACGGATTGCCGTCAATGATAATAAGTGGCGAATTATCATTAATTGTCACCGAATGTCTGCTGGTTTTAATACTAATCAGATAATCCATCCGGTGCATTAAGGTGTTTTTGGTCAACGTTCGTAAGGATGCATGATAATGATATTTCCTAAATAGTTTTAGAATTGCCTCATATTCCCCTGAGCCGCTGCCGTATTCGTAACTATCTGACTTAAAGCCGGGATCGCTAAAATCAACGGTACCCTGCAGACTAATTATGTGCATGGTGGTACCGTTTTCTATTTCTGCTATCTTGCCCAGGTTTAGAGGTCTCATATATATGGCTGTACCAGTAAGCGTAATCAGAATGGCTATGATTCCTATAACTTTTTTCTTACCCATTTTAACCTCTATTCTAGCACACGCTCTTTGTGCATATCAAGTTTGTTGTGCGCAAGCACAAACTTGCGGTTGAAAAATTTATTTTTCAACCTAACTCCCATCTGTGCACTGCTGTCAACTTAAGCATTTGACAGCAAAGTGAA
>JAEZSL010000378.1 GCA_023443925.1 Bacillota bacterium
CAATTCCTTTGGCCTTCCCTTTTCTAATCAGTCCAAATAAACGCAATCCACAATATCACGGTCAACTTTAACAAACATTTCGTCTACAAAAACAGCTGCCCAGCCATGTTCTTCCTCCCATGGACAAGGAAGTACCAGTATCACGCACACATCAACATTTTTGGATTCATATTTGTTCTCCTCTGTTTTTCTTTTGGTATATATACTATCTTCCAAAGCATAAAGATATACATCTGTACCTGTGTGTTTTACAAGGTCGGCGGGTGACTTAATTTCCTGCCAATACTCTTTACTTTCTTCCTCGTCACCCGGGCCCCATTGTTCATACATATCATCATAATAAAGCTTTATAAAGGCGTTCAACATCTGAGTTTCCAGTTCTGGTGTCCATTTATCTATAAGCCTTTTACAAGCGGCAATACCTTTTTCAATATCTTCGCAGCAATCTTCATCAATCTCAAAATCCTTCGGATTTAGCAGCCCATTATTTCGCATTTTATTACCTCCAAAAATATAATTTTGTTCACTCACCTTATCTTCCAAAATTTACTATCATACATTTTACCACAAAGATCCAGCCCTGTCATTTGCGTTTTTTTCCCTCTTTACTTCACAGGACTTTTCAAAAGCTCGGATTTGGGTGCAATTGTGTCGATATGATTGAACGGCAAAACGGCATAGTCAAAATTGACCATGCCGTGTGCTGTACAAATACTTCATACTTGAAGAGGCGCTTTTGAGCCGAAATCGTTTATCAAGACCTGGGCACATTCAGATTTATATGATTAACTGAACTAACTGCCAGTTCCCTTCTTATCTCTGCATAGCTTTCATCCATTACCAGATTATTTAATTCAAACGGATCATTTTTTAGATCATATAAGAAGTCTTCCTCGTAATGATCACAGCTCCCCGGTTCCCATCCATTACGGGTACATAAACACTATTATTCCCGGATACCATAAGTACGTTTTACATCCTGTACAAAAATAATACCGTTACCGGGCTTCTCTATTTCAAGTTCTTTACCAATGGCTTCAACCACTGTTTCGGTCAACTCCTCCTTGGCAAGGATCATAACAATCTCTTTTTCCGGCTCTATTTCAATATTAAACAGCTTACCGGTCTCATGTACCCCTGAACCTCTTGCGTTAATTATGGTTCCGCCCTTTGAGCCAGCCTTGGTAGCCGCATCAATCACATCCTCGGCTTTCCCTTTGCTGACAATGGTTATAATCATCTGATACATCATTCTAAATTCACCTCTTTTTTCCTGACTGCCATCCAGCTGATGGTGCCTCGTACCAATAACTCTTGTAAGCTCCGATGTCCACAAGATACCATGGTTTGGCTTTTCAAATTTAAATTTTTCATTTAACATGTCCAGGGCATGGTCCGTTACCTTGGAATCCGCACCCATTAATACAACTTCTTTCCGTTGGTCGTACAAAGAGAGATAACTTAAAATAGTATTATTTGTAGTACCTTTCCCCAAATAGATGGTTCCTCCCCGTACTCCTGCTTCTTTAGCAAGGTGAAGTACCTTGCTTCCCAGACCATAGTTTACAATGACGTAGATCAACTCAAATCCGGGCATACCCGCATTACTATTCATTCTTTAACTCAACTCCTTTTGTCTTTGACTTTATCTTAAATATTATTCCAAGAATCTGCAAAGTAATAATTGGCATCATTGCAACCATAGCAATCATTCCAAAACCTTCTACCAGAAGGTCAGCTCCTTCGAAGGCATCTGCGACCCCCTGGGTAAACGCCAGAATAAAGGTTGCCGTCATGGGTCCGGTTGCCACACCTCCGGCATCAAAGGCAATACCAACAAAGAGTTTCGGTGCAAAAAAAGTCATCAGAACACATATAATGTAGCCCGGCAATAAATAATGCCACAGCTGAATTGCCGGAACCAAAATCCGGACTGCAGAAAGCGCGATGGCAATTCCCACCCCAAGGGACAGGGATACTAAAACTGCCTTCCTTTTCACATAGCCGCTGGTTACATCCTCTATCTGACGGGTTAATACATAAACGGCCGGTTCTGCCAATATCGTAACCAGACCAAGTACAAAACCAACGATAACAATAAAAATCTTATTATCTGCCAACAGTAGTTTGGTGCCAAGCACAGTACCAACTTCCATAAAACTTCCATTGACACCAACCATAAAGATTATCATGCCAATTAATGCATATGCAAACCCAAACAGCAGCTTTCTAAGTGCCTTTTTCCCAAGTTTAAAGGAAATCTTTTGCATCACCAGAAAAATGACAAGCAGAGGCAGAATCGCCATAATACTCTCTTTCGTATAAGTAGGGATAATGGATAGAAAAGGTGAAAATATAGAATCCGTTTCCTGGATGCCACCATCCAGACCGGTTGAAAATTCACTGGTTTTAGTTACAAGATTCAAAATCATTACAGAAATAATAGCTCCTACGGAGGCAACTGCCACCAGCCCAAAGCTGTCCTTTTCCGACGATCTGCTGTCCTTTTTTAAAGCTGATATACCTACGGACAGGGACAAAATAAAAGGAACGGCAAGAATACCTGTGGTTGCACCGGAAGCATCAAAGGATATGGCTAAGAACTCTCTGGAGGTAAATAAGGCTAATACAAGAATTATAAGATATAAAATAATTAACATTTTATACAAAGGGAAATTAAAGAAAATTCTTATAAAACCAAGTGATAACATAATTGCCAGACCGATTGATACTACCAGCAAAATACTTAAGCTGGATATATTCCCTGAGGTAACCAGATCGACCTGGTTTGCCAGCACCATCAAGCCAGGTTCTGCTATTGAGGTAACAAAACCAAGTACGAAACCGGCTATAATGACAAGCCACAACTTCTTGGACTGGCTTAAGGCCGTTCCCAACAGGCTGCCAAAAGGAGTAATACCAATGTCGACACCGATTAAGAAAAACGACAATCCTATGATAATTAGTGCAGATCCTATCAGGAATCGAATGACCAGGGGAATTCCCAGAGGTGCAATAGTAAAGTTTAAAATTAATACAATGATGGTAATTGGCAACACTGCCTGCAGGTTATTACTGAATTTTTCTTTTAGTATACTCAAATACAAATCACTTCCTTTTCTTATATTAAAAATAGTCGTTAACATAAAGTATAACCTATGCAGAAAGCACAGTCAATTGAATCAGGTTATTAATTCGTGCACCGCCCTATATTTAATATTATCATCTTTTTACAGAATCATCATATTATCATATTAAGTTATTAAAACAGAAGGATTAACATGAATATATATGTAGTGCAGCCTGGTGATACTGTCAACTCAATAGCAGATAAATTTAATTTACCCTATGAGAAAATAGTACACGATAATAATATTTCACCGGATTACGGAATCGTTAACGGTCAAATTATTATATTAGCTTATCCGACAAGGACCTATAAGGTACAACCAGATGACACTTTAAAAAGTATCACAGATGCGAATGGTATATCAATTATTCAGTTATTGCAGAATAATCCTTCTCTTTCAGATAGAGATTATTTAAATATAGGAGAAGAACTTATAATAAGTTATGACAGAAGAGAAGAACCAATCGAAGTAAATACTTATTGTTTTTCTTTTATAAATAATGACATACTAAAAAAAACATTACCTTATCTTACTTATATTACAATTGCGAACTATAGAGTAACTGCGTATGCCAAAATTGAATCACCGGATGATACTTTTATAATTCAGACAGCAAAAGAATACGGTGTGGCACCTATCATAATGATTTCATCCTCTTCAGAACAAGGACGGGGAAGCTTTGGCATTACCCACAAGATTTTAAACGACCCCGATTTACAAAATGAATTAATTTATAATATATTATATTATTTGAGAGAAAAAGGGCTTTATGGTATTAATTTCGGCTTCGTACAGATAATTCCTGAAGATTTACAAAGTTATGTCAATTTAATTATACAAACAACAGAGATTCTTCATAGTGAAGGTTACCAGGTACATGTTACTTTAGTCCCTAATACGTTTGGATTTAAAGCCGATCAAACGAATGATAATCCTTATTATTCACAAGTAGGCCAGGTGGCAGACCGGTTAATTCTCCTGTCGTATACCTGGGCAACGGCTGATATTTACGCTTTTGAACAATCGACGAATCCCTTCCTGGAAAGTTACATCCAGTATGCGGTAACACAGATTCCGGCAGAAAAAATATTATTAGGCTATACCAGAATAGCCTATGATTGGGAATTGCCCTATGTGGAGGGTGAATCTCCCGTTACTGCCCTGGCAAATTACCAGGCTTTGGCATTAGCGAACCAGATCGGAATCGATCTTGGTTTCGACGAATATCACGTAACCCCTTATTTTCGCTATTATACCGATGGAATAGAACATTTTGTCTGGTTCAAAGATGCACGGTCGCTGGATGCGGAGTTAGCTTTAATAAATAAATATAATCTCCGCGGAATCAGTATATGGAATACTATGGATTTCACACCGCAGCTATGGGTTACCATTAACTCACAATATAATATATCAAAAGTTTTAAATGTAACATCGGAACTTTTGACATAATGTATACTTATGGTAAAGGGCACCGATATTGTGTTTTGGGATAGTCCTCCTTTTTTTCTAGATAGCCTGGCCGTACCGCTGCTGCCATTAGACCTGTCTATGTAAAATAGTCAGCTTAATTGCTGCAATCGAACAAGCTGAACAAGATGGTGGTAACTGCAGATATGAAGTTAACCCACTACATAACCGAGCATTAAAGCTTAAGAATATCTTTAAGAATTCCTTAAATCCCTTTACGTAATTCTGGAAACATGGTATTATTTATGCTTGTAGATTAGATGCGTGTATTCTTTCTTAAATTTGTGGTTAATAGATTATAGTAAATGTGGATAAAATCACAATTAGGATAATTTTTATGGAGGATTTTGAAATGATTGATTGGATATTACGTTTTGTGAAGGGACTTTTTATAGGTTCCGGCTTTATCTTGCCCGGTGTCAGCGGAGGTGCTTTAGCGGCAGTATTTGGAATCTATGAAAGAATTATTTCTTTCCTGGCTCATATCACTAAAGATTTCAAAAAGAATGTTATATTTTTTATTCCTGTCGGTCTTGGAGGCGTCGTTGGTGTCTTTCTTTTGTCATTTGTAGTTAGTTTTTTCCTGGGGACCTACGAAGTACAGATACTTTGGTTTTTTGTTGGTTGTATTCTTGGAACGATTCCTGCCTTATGGAAACAAGCCGGTAAAAAGGGGCGCAAAAATAAACATATTAACATTTTGGTGGTATCCTTCTTTTTAAGTCTTGCCTTTCTGTTATTCGGAGAGCAAATGTTATCCGGCGGACAGGTACCACAAAATATATTTACCTGGGCAATTGCAGGAGCATTAATTGGCCTTGGTGTTATTGTTCCGGGCTTAAGTCCTTCTAATTTTTTAGTTTATATGGGTATGTATAAGGATATGGCAGATGGTGTTAAAGACTTGGATTTAGCAGTAATTTTACCTATTTTTGTAGGTGCCGCAGCCTGTGTACTTTTACTATCTAGATTAATGGATTATGTCTTTTCAAGAGCTTATGCAGGACTGTTTCATGCTATATTAGGTATTGTTTTTGCTTCTACTATAATTATTGTACCACGTAACTTTAATTACCTATCCTTAGGTGTTATCGTTTGTATATTAATGTGTATTGCAGGTGCTGCACTTGGTTATTGGATGAGCGCGTTGGAAGATAAATATAAAACGGCGGATGCGGAATAAATTGATAAAAGAGAGGTTAAGCGGCTACTGTGCCATTAACCTCTCTTTTTTGTTGTGTGAGTTCTTTTTCCGCTCAAACAGAGACCATGGTTTTCTGTTTTCGCCTGTTTCATCCAATAACTATGCTACTAGGCTAAGTATTTTTGAGTTATTCTGCATGCATATATACAGTGGTTAGGAGCATATTCTGAATGAAATCTGATAATCTGCAAGACGTTTTTTACATCCATTAACCAAAATCATGAACTGCAGATTTCTTTAAAAAATGATGACAGTATAAAGGTTCCTATCATAAATTACTTACTCATTGCGCGTGATCTGACCCCTTTTTGACCCAGGAGGTCTGGGTCTCTAAAAAAATCGTCTCCAGATCCGCTTTTACAAAAAAACCAAGTTCCTCCAGCGTTTTTGCCAGAGCCTTTAGGGTTTCCGCCACATCCGTAACGTTAGCATTCTCCCCCATATGTCCGATTCTTATGACCTTGCCCGACAGATCGGCCAAACTGCCTCCAATGAGAATGTAGTATTTTTCTTTCATAATTCTAAGAATATCCTCTGCCTGTATATTCTCAGGAAGGTTGATAGCGGTAACTGTATTGGAAAAGCCTTTGTTTATAAACAATGATAGCCCGCCTTCCCTTAGGGCATGCCGTACACCCCTTCCAATGGCCTTATGACGTCTTATAATTTCCTTATCGTCCCGAACATTATCAACCGCCGTCCGAAGACCCTTTATGTCACTGATTGGCATAGTATAGGGAAACCATCGGTTTTCATAATAATCTTTGAATTGCAGCAGATTTCCGTAATAGGAGGCGATGGGCATCTTTCGCTTCTCCATAGCGGCAAAGGCCCGTTTACTGACAGAAACAAAACACAAGCCGGGCGGTGCCGACAGCACCTTCTGGGAACCTCCGCAGACAATATCAATTCCGCTTCCATCCACGCTCAATTCTTCCCCAAACATAGATGCAACCGCGTCCACTACCGTTATAATACCGTAACCCTGCAGGAGGGGACAGATGTTTTGAATATTATTTAATACACCGCTTGGAGTGTCACAATGGACCAGCGTGGCATATTTAAAGTCATGATTCAGCTTCAGGTATTTTCTTAATTGTTCTATATCAATTTCTTCCCGGTAATCCACAGAATAATAGACCGGCTGACCGCCGTACAGGCTGACAAAGTCACCAAACCCTTTTCCAAAAACCCCATTGTCAATAACCAGAACCTTATCTCCAGGTTCAGTCAGAGAAGCGCAGGCAGCTTCCAGTGTCAGAATTCCCTCTCCCCCCAGTATATAAACTGGATTTTTCGTATCAATAAATTCTCCGATCAAATTACAGGTTTCTTTGTAAAAATCAAAAAACTCTGCATCCAGATCAGGATTTGTAATTTCTTCACTTCTGGACAACCTTACATTTTCCCTGACCTGGGTTGGTCCGGGTGTCATTATTTTATACATACATTCCCTCCATAGCAATATGTTTTCGTATCCTTTTCTTTTGGGTTTTTAGGATACAATAATAATAACCCCAAATTGGTATGTTAGAAATATCCAGTTTATCAAATACTAATGGTGCCAGAAGTTTTTCGTTTATTGTTTACGGATATTAACGCTTGAAGAATCCCTGATGAAAGGCTGAATTTAATACTCCTGACTTAAAAGGAAATCAGCCACATGCATCGTCTTTATTCCCTCGTAATTACCACCGGTAAATTCATCTGCCCGTAATACATACTTCGGATAATTATCTGAAATAGAAAGCAGATTCTCATATTCTCTCTTCCTGGTTTCTTCCCTTTCTATTTTCTCCGTCACTTGTATATAAAGCTTTTCATTTTGTTTGACAGCTACGAAATCAACTTCTGTATTATCCAGCTTACCAACATATACATCATATCCTCTTACGCGAAGCTCAAGGTAAACGAGATTTTCCAGCATACTTGCTACCGTATCCGAATCATAACCTAAAACACTATAGCGCAGTGCCGTATCTGTAAGGTAAAATTTCTCCTGGGTTTTTAAAATCTCTTTTCCTTTGATATCATACCTGGAACAGCGATTCAAAATATATGCGTTTTCCAACTTGTTCAGATAGCTGTAAACGGTTTCCGGATCCATGGAGCGATTCTCACTTTTTAGATATTTGGTAAGCGTTAATGCTGAAAATGTCTGGCCTACATTAGAAAAAGTGTATTTTACCACTCTTTCCAGCTGATCTACCTTACGAATCTGATTACGCTTAACAATATCCGTAAATATAGTAGAATTGTAGATATCCCTCACAACCGTATATGCCTCATCCTGTCCATATTCTTTCAGCTGAATTGCCGGAAACCCACCAAATCTTAAATACCGATAAAATTCCTCATGTATGGCTCCTATTTCTTCGTATTCCTTACGGAACATTAGATATTCTGCAAATGTCAAAGGATATATGTGAAAGGATACATATCTGCCAGTCAGATAAGTTGAGATTTCCGATGACATCATTCTGGAGTTAGACCCCGTTACATAAATGTCTACATCAAAATCAATCATGAAAGAATTGACTGCCTTTTCCCAATCTATCACTTCCTGAACTTCATCCAAAAACAAATACGTCTTCCCCCCCTGATACAGTTTGGACTTGATTATATTATAGAGTTTTCCTGCTGTATCAATGTCTTCATATTGTAACGAGTCAAAATTATAGGAAAGAATCTGCTCCTGCAAAATACCTCGCTTCTTTAATTCTTCTTTAAGCATTAAAAAAATAGTGGACTTTCCACATCTTCTGATTCCTGTTAGTATCTTGGTAAATGGAGTATCAATAAACGGATGTATTTTTTCCATATAAATTGGTCTTATGATCATATTAATCACCTCTTATATGTATTGTACCCCATTTTTTATATAATAACAATATATTTTATCGGGTTATACCCCTTTATACTTATATTCATTTTTATAAATGACGACTACATTCGGTCAAAGATATTATAATCCTGAATCTCGAAGAATTGATATATCCTTTTGGCTTTCCGGCAAGTCCTCATACATACAATAGTATATTCTGTATACGATCATGTCTCGCAGCTCCTTAAAGCCAGCCTCTTTTACCATTTCTAATATTTTTAAATTTGTGTCTATACCACTTATCCTAATCCCACATATGATTTCCCATTCTTTCTTATGTTCCAGTGCCCAAGATGTAAGTTTATCGTTATATTGATTTTGTTGCATTCTTTCACCTTCTTTTAAATATGTAATGTTAGCCTTACAATTATAATTTAATTATTTATACTATCTCTCCTGGTTCTGACCGTTTTACTATTTTAGCTCATTTATTAATCATGCTTTACAATTGCATTTTCATTATAAATGAAATTAATAGGATAATATAAAGTTAACTCTACACCTTATAAGATGTAAAGTCAATACTCCTGATTAGATGTATGCTATTATCTTAAAAAGAAGAGGTGATATTTATTGTATAACTATCAAAGGATTAAAAATCTACGAGAAGATAATGATTTAACACAAGAAGAATTAGCGACTTTACTAAAAACAACGCAGCAGCAATATAGTAAATATGAATTGGGAATTCAGGAAATACCTGTTCATCATCTGATAACTTTAGCGGATTATTATAAGGTTTCTACTGATTATATATTAAATAGGACGAATAATAAAAAGTTCTATATGTAAAGCAAATATGAATAAGAACAGGTTGCTGTATTAGTAGCTTTGAAAAAGATATTCAAAGCTAAGTATGGGAATTTTTTTGAGGGCTTACCTTATAGGTAAACCCTTTGATTATAAGGCTTAATTGGGGTATACCTTTTCTTATATAAACATTCTTTAAACGCTATAATAATGAAAATTGAAAAAACGCATGAAAGGATAGAAGAGACAAAAAACACTTTGATTAATTAATGTGCCCGCCAAAATAATTAAGTACACTTAAAATTAGCCAGTCTTCCGCTATATATATGGGGTAGCTACCTTTTTATTCCTTACTATGATTGAGTGGTTTCTCAATAATATACCATATAAACACAATGGACTCTATCGTCCATCCACACCTTTTTACAACAATAATAAAATCACCGGAATTGCCTAATGTGTCGTGTTAGCCTTAGAAGTACGCGTTAGCGGAATTGAGCTTCTTACTCATATCCATTTGGATTCTTAACCTGCCATCTCCATGAATCCTCGCACATTTCTTCAATTCCAAATTTGGCTTCCCAACCCATCTCACGTTTTGCCTTTCCAGGATCAGCATAACAGCAAGCAATATCACCCGGTCTTCTATCGATAACCAGGTAGTCAATTTTTTTATTGCACACCTGTTCATAAGCATTTACTATTTCAAGAACGCTGTATCCCCGGCCTGTCCCTAAATTATAAATCAGTACACCCTTGTTTTCAGTCAACTTCCGTATGGCTTTCACATGTCCTTGCGCCAAATCTACGATGTGGATATAGTCCCTTACTCCAGTACCATCCACGGTGTCATAATCGTTTCCATACACACTAAGGTATTCTAGCTTTCCGAGCGCTACCTGTGCAATATATGGTATTAAGTTATTAGGAATTCCCTTCGGATCCTCACCAATTTCTCCTGATTTATGAGCACCGATAGGATTAAAATAGCGCAGTAAAATGACATTCCAATGATTATCTGAAATATAAAGGTCTGTCAGAACCTGTTCTAGCATACTTTTAGTCTGTCCGTAGGGATTCGTGATTACACCTTTAGGACACTCCTCTGTAATAGGAACAAATGCAGGTGTGGCATAAACAGTAGCAGAAGAACTAAATACAATATTTTTACAATTATATGATTTCATGACATCACAGAGAACCAAGGTTCCCGTAATATTATTATAGTAATACTCCAATGGATGTTTAACCGACTCTCCAACCGCTTTTAAACCAGCAAAATGGATTACTGCATCAATATGATTCACTTTAAACACCTCTGTTAACGCTTCCTTGTCTAGTATATCAATATAATAAAATGTGATTTTTTTTCCTGTTATCTTCTCTACTCTTGCTAACGATTCTCTATTTGAATTTACGAGATTATCTACAACTATTACCTCATATCCTTCATTTAGCAATTCTACGCAAGTATGGCTTCCAATATACCCCGCTCCACCAGTTACTAAAATTGACATAATCGCCTCCATCATCTATAATACTCAAAATGTATTCCCTTTTTTTACTATTACACTCACCATCTGCTCCTGATGCAGTCAAGCCCGTTGCATATTAAACATATACGATTATCTTCTTGTAACTATCCAATTACCACTTTACATCTTTTCCCTTGATTTTTACCATAATACCAACCGAAAAAACGCCCTATCTTTACCATGTATGATCGAATATAAGGTATGAAGCATAATTTACTCTGGTGTTTTATAAATATAAAGTCGATAGCAATATAGCTCTTTGGGAAAATACAATTCAAACTCCATTTAATCTCATTGTTAATATTTACTTAATTTTCCTGTAAAAGGTTACTGGTATCAATGTTTTCTTCTGTTAACAATATAACCCTTAGTCTGGTAGAACCGACAGGTACCAATGTCATTGAGACTCTTCTAGGGCCTTCACAGAACATAAAAATTACTTACTTCTACTTACACATTCATTTTTCCAACCCATAAACTCTTGAATGGTAAATAATAATATTTATAATTAGCAAAAACTAATATGAGAGCAAATCCAATCGCAATAAAAAGATTATATTTTATACCAATTGACATAATGAAAACTTGACTAGCCAGCAATCCTATATTGAGATTTATTATTTTCCAATCAAATTTTATAAAGCAAAATTTTCTTATGTCAATAAACTTATAGACAACTTGGCTGAAATAACAACAAAAAGATGCAATGCAAATTCCCCAAACACCACAAAATGGAGTCAACACCAAGCCAACAAAAATGTTAATGCCCGCTCCCACAACGCTAACTCCAACCATACGCTGAGTTTTTTTGTATGTCGAATACATTGTTCCTAGCAACGAAGAAATACAATTAATTAATGCTGCAAGCATAATGATTGGAAGATATATGCGAGCAGTATAGAAATCATTTTTTAATGTGAATTTTGCTAAGATTGGTGTGCAACAAACAATAATTGCACCGAAGGTACAATACAGAGCTATAAATAAGTTTGTTATTTCTGTATAATATTCTTCCTTATTATTTTCTGTAAATGCACGAGAAGAATTCAACTGAAAGGCTGCATACACGGCCTGCTGTGTCATATTGATTACAGCAGCAATTTTAATTGCTGCAACATATTTCCCAGCTGTTGATGCATCACTGAACCAGAGAAGTAAATACCTTCCTGAAATAGTGGTAAACCAGTATAGGACATTATAATAAATAAGGGGCAGACAATATTTATAAAGAACCTTAAGATCACCTTTACTGCCTGCTTTTAGTACAGCATTGCTAGCTATTTTACCTCTAATAATCAAATATAATGCAGACATACAATATGATAATCCAATAGATAATAAGTATCCATACTCACCAGATTTTAGCACCACTAGAAAAATCACATTGAAAAAACTGAGTGAAACGGCATTAATAACTCCACTCAGTGCAAACACTCTTGAATGACCTTTTCCCCTCACATAATAAGCAGCGCACATACGTACTGAATAAGCGTATAAAATAAAGTATAAATAAAACGAATATTTGTAGTTTATAATAAATTTAAAAATGAGAGCAACAACAAAACCTATAATTGTGGATTTAACCATCACATTTGAAATTGCAGTAACCAATTTATTATTATCAAATTCCGGGTCAACCGCAAATCTAAAGGCTGCCTCATAAATGCAAAGTGTAGCAACTGGAAAGAATAATTCAGATAGATTATTAGTAAGCTCTGCCACTCCATAGGCTTCTGTCGTCATATATGTAGTATATAAAGGCATCAATATAAATTGAATTGCCTTTGCCAGAACTGTGCCAATAATAAAAATTAAAATATCAGATGCTAATCTTCTATATCGATTTTCTTCCAATCTACGCCCTCCTGTTATCTTATTTACCAATTCTCTTCATATAGTTCATAAGTCTATGAACATTATTTTTCCAATCTCTAGCAAACCATCTACACATTCTAAATGGATATACCAAACTATGTAAGGCACGTTCACCTGGACTATAAGGCGCATTGCTTTCTACTAACTTCGAATTAAAAAACTCTTTGCATTCCGGGGTTAGCCATTCTTCTCCGTTACACATCTTTCTATTCCTCATATCAGAATAATGTGGAATATTTAGTTCAGGGATAATCCCCCAACATAAGTGTGCATGAGCATTTGTACAATAAGGTTGTGTACACGCATGACCAACAGAAATAAATCGGATAGGTTCATTTGGATTCTTAAAAACATTTTGGTTATACGGCTGCCAATAACAAGGCTGAGACTCCCCCGTATTCATATTTACAAACAAGCTCCAGCTTCCAGCATAACAAAACTCTTTCCGTTTAACTCCAATAACATCCAATTTAAGTGAAGTCATAGGAGAATCCAATTCACTCCATATAGCTCTAAACTCTTCTTTCGAGTGGGCAGACAAAAGTCCCTTATCCTTTCTTTTATCATTTCGACCTATTGTCGTATGACAATAAGCTCCCACATTATCTAAGCATAATCGTTTAATATCCACAATATCTTCTTCTATACTATCATAAGCCATTAATTCCAGGGTAAAAGATGCACCAGCAGCATGAATTGCCTTAACATTCTCAAAAAAACGTTCAATCATATTTAATTTTTTTAGTTCTTTATAATGGAAAGAGATTTTGAAGAATAATCTACTTAAATTCTTTTTTGGAAAAGTTAATACTTCTTTGATATGTTTTGTTATCGTTCCATTTGTTACAACTTCAACATAATGTCCTTCCTCTAATAAAGCTCCGATAAGTGGAACAATATCCGGTTGAAGCATTGTCTCCCCATTACCAGTCAGATTTATTAAAGAAACTCCTCCAAGCCTCTCCTTTGATAAACACTTTGTAATATGTTCAGGAGTATACTGCAAGGAAGTGGGTTCATCCCACGCCTCAACCTGAGAAATATAACAGTATTCGCAATTTAAATTACAATTCTGATTAGGGATCATCCCTAATACCAGTTTATTAATCTTGTCCATATACAATTGTCTCCTTTAATTTATCATAGCAGTTTGCGGAAAAACAGTCATGGATGCATGGCTGGTCGCTGCATGCTAAAATAAAATTTCTAATTTCATCTAATCCAAAGCGTTCAAAAAGTGGAAGTATGTACACAGAATCTTTTAACCATTCTTCAAAAACCCCAGATACCTTTTTTGTCTTGTTGTCAAACACGATGCATGGAGTATTAGAAATATATGAAAAAATCATACCATGAAGTCTATCTGTAACAACAATTGTACATGACGCAAAAGCTTCGATACCATTATTTACTGCAGCTTCTCTTCTCCAAGTTGGAATTCTCTTTTTAGAAGTTGTACTTATGGATTTTTCAGTATATCCAAGTTCTTGCAATGCACTTCTTACTAACGATTCTTGCTCTTCATTTCTAGACAACTCCCTATCTTCTCTTAAACAATATCCAACGACATGCTCGATTCCATTATTTTTAGGAGCGTGCTTTTGATAGGCTAATGTTATATCTGGGACCAACAGTATATGTATATCTTTATAGTTATCATTTGCAAATTCGTAAGATTGTCTATCTCTCACACACAATGTTACATCTCGGCATTTTTTAAAAATTTCATTTGCGGAATTAATGAGTTCCTGATAGGGTACGGTTTTCTTATCAAAATAAACTGTTTGCGGAAAAACAATCACTTTATTATATGAAAATGTACTTATCATATCTTGTAACAACAATTCCTCAACGGGCCAAATATTTCCCATCCACCCGCCACCATTTATATAAATAATGCTCTCAGATGGGATAGACTTTCTTAATCTTTCTTTATATATTTGATACATTTCAGTTGGAATCTCAATAATGTCTCGACACCGTTTTATCTCGTGTAAAAAATCAAATTCGGCCAGTGTAATTAAATGGTCTCCTAAGTTAGTATGGATTGGTGTTCCTAAAATATAGTCTTTTCCACCAGGATTTTTTTCAATCATTCTTATTTTAAAGAAAAAAGATAGTATTTCTGGTCCCATCTTAATCCTATAGATTACTCTTTGGGGAATAATCTTTTTTAGAATATTATTAATCTTCATTTAACATTTCTCCTTCTAAGATGACTGAGTAAATCTTTTCAGAAATATAATACATTCCAAGATCATTCGGATGAACACCATCAACAAAGTAACCACTTTTATCATTATTGAACAGCTTTCTTCCATCTATAAATCTTACCTTTCGATCTCCCGCTTTTACTGCATACTCATAAGTTTTTTTAATAATTTCTACTCTTTCTGTCTCCTCATCCACCGATATAGAAATTCCTCCTGAGAACCTACTCATAAAAATAATCCAACAATTAGAATTATTCCTGATAGTTTTATATACATTCAAGTGTGAATCTTTTAATTCCATAACCGATGCATTATGATCATATTCTATAACCATTACTTTAACACCTAGATTTGAAATATACTCAATTACATCATGCTCACCCTTGGCTGACTCAGAGAACCCAAAATTTAAAATCTCACAGTTCAATCTTTTCGCAATTAAATTTGAATAGGATAAAGCTGGTCGAGATGCTGCGCATCCATGGGTAATACTTGACCCATAAAAAGCGATTTTAGTCTTTTTATCCTTTTTTGATGTAAAAACAATATCATCATCAACAAGAAAATTATTAACGCTAGCATACGATGGCATAAAACAGCAAATTTTCTTCAATCCATTACCCAGTTTTATAGTTTCTTTAACATACATTTGAGTATTACTATTAGGAGCTATGCATTTGATCCACGAATATGATTCCCCTTCTATTAAATATACATCTATACCACTTGTGCCTGTTATTGACATGTGTTTTAATACACACCTTTTTTTATACACTACTTTAAAACATAGCTCATCTCTTCGCGTCTCAAACTCAATAATCTTACCCGCTGGAAAAGCATTGTTAGCATTTATAGACGTAGAGAGTGGTCTTAAAATGTCAACTGGAATCCTGTTATTTCCACCCACTACTATTTGCATAAGCTCTGACATATTTTTCTTACTCATACGAATTTTAAAACAGCCCCATTCATATCGAATAAACTGTATTACCTTAATACAAATTCTTTCCAAATTTTCCATAAGTTTTAACTCCAGAAAAATGAATATGGCATAACACCGTTTTGATTTTCAATAACAGAAATAATACTATATATTAACAATACCGTAATACCTACCCATCTCATCAGTGTTCCAACTGATTTATTATATTTTGAAAACGTTGATGGTATAAAGTTCACAAAAATACCGAGATAATACCACAACATTCTATTCAACAATTCATTTCGGCAATTAATAATTCCAAAAACACAACAGAATACCACAGCTGGCAACATTCGACTATTAAAGTAATCATCATTGATATTTCTCTTCCGTGCTTTCAATGCCCACAAAAAAACAATTGCAAGTAGAAACAGATAAAGGATAATTATTCTCCCGCCCCCATTACTAATAAAGACTGAATAATGTGACTCTCCTGAAGTATATAAAGAATACCATGGAAATAACCTCAAAAAAAGATTAATTCCAGTAGAAAAAGCAACAGAAATTATTGCACTGATAATAGTGGAAACAATCAACGTCATCCAATTATTTTGAATTTTATTAGCAAGAACTACTCCCAATAAAGCAACAATCAAAAAGATAGAAGTTGAATGAATCCCCACAGCAATAGCAAAAAGTATCCATCCTTTTATAGACTTCCAGTCCATAGCAAGATAATATATGGCATTAAGTGCAATAACTATCGATAAACATTGCCTGCTACCATTCATACTGAAATAGAACAAAGTCAATCCAATCCACACAAGTGCAGATTCAGTTGCATTGGTTGAAGCCTTTTTTATGAATTTGAACAAACCTATATTAATAAGAATAGCTGTTACTATAATCAGAATTTGTGGATCTGGTGAAATACGAAATAATACGCGGCATAATAATACATATAATGGAGCACTCAAAGGAGCATTCTCAACGGCATTGAAATATGACTCGCTATTTCCGATAATGGCATAAATTCTTGAATAAGATTCAGTATCTACCCCAACATCCAAAGATCTTAAAGACATTACCAGAGTAAAAAATAAGAAAATTATAAAATCTGAGACCTTATTCCCAGATAATATTCGCCTTGATATAATTTTATAGTTATATTTACGAATGATTGGAGTAATAAGAACTATAATTATATTTACAACATATATAGTAATGGTCTCCACCTCCGTTCCCTATAACCAGTAATTCTATGTATCATTTTTTTTCTCGTTTTACTGCCAGTTTACTATTCCAAACCTTTTTCAAGGTTCTCTCTCCACCATAGGACAATATTGCTGCGGCTCTTTCTCTCAGTCTAACTCTATTATTACAAATTACATCTAGCCTTGTTCTTTCTATTTGGTCCCATAGAACACTGCCATATTTCTCTTGTATCTCTCCATTGTCTGGCAAATCAAGGATTAGATGAATTGCAACATTAAATGTTCTACATTTTGCAGCATTAACTATCCTTGGGTATTCTTCTAAACAAAAATTTTCTATCTGCAATGCCCATTCCAAAGCATCCATTCTCTTTGGATTAAATAAGTGCATTATACTATTATTATGCTGGCGATAGTAATACCCGTAGAAATTAGAATAGATAACTTTTTTTGCATTATTCATGTATAAATGACAAGTTGCAAGATCCTCTGACACTCGTCCCAATGGGAACCTGATATTCCCAATCACATTTCTTTTATATAGTTTTGCCGGCGCACAGCAACTATAAAGAACTTGATACAAAGAAGCTTCTATCGCATCTTCCGCACTCAACAGCGTAATATCTTCATCAATGTTGATCTTTATTTCTTCGTTAGTATCCTCTGCAATATACATCATTTGAACTATTGCTATATCTGCATCATTCTCTTTACATAAAGAGATGCTTTTCTGAATACAATCCACCGCAAGATAATCATCACTATCCAAAAAAAAGACATATGAACCAGTTGATTTTTCAATTCCTTCATTTCTAGCAGATGATAGTCCGCCGTTTTTTTTATGAATCACCGATATTCGCGAATCAATATTTTTATACTCTTCACACATTACTCCTGAGTTATCCGTAGAACCATCATCGACCAAGATTATTTCTAAATCTTTATAGCTCTGACTAACTATACTTTCAATACATCTCCCCAAATATTTTTCGATATTGTAAACCGGTACAATAATTGATACTTTCATTAACTCGCACTCCACGCTTTATTTTCTGGCTTTTAGGCTAATATATAGAGGTTTTAATACAGAATGTATTAACCCCAACAACCTACATGAGATACACTTTGGAAGTCTGTCAATTAACCCTATAACTTTCGACTCTCGTGAACTAAAAACCATTTTTGATAATTTTTTATCTGACCAAGGACTTAATTTCATATATTGCTTAAAGGTTGAAGCCAAAGGATGATTGGTATTAGTATACCATGGTCTAATTACCCGCATATTGGTCGTATAATGAATTATTGTTGGTTTATTCACAGCCTCTTTAAATTCTGCTTCCTTATAAAAATTGTTTGGGTGCCTTAGGGTATGAATCTCCTTATAGGAATGCATAACGTCTATAGTCATTACATCATATTTAAGTTGCAATATTCCAATTCTCCCCTTAAAAACTCCATTAAGCACATCTTGATCTGCATAATTTATAAGCTTCTCGTAACTCTTCATATATTCATTAATTAACTTTTCTACATTAATCTTTCTGAGTTCAACCAAATTTACCAATAATATTCCAGCGTTTATATAAGGGTCTTTACTTTTTAGACCAATATTCATCTTATACAGATATCCAATGCAATCTTTAACTCCGAAAATCATTTTATCTTCCAGTTCTATCTTATCTAATCCGGCAATATCTCCGGTTATTATAGTATCACAGTCAAGGTAAAGAATTCTTTTAATCTCCGCAGGTAATAAAATACCGCAAAACAATCTAGTAAATGCACTCAAAGGCCATCTTGCCGAAACCAAAGACTCCGGGATATCAAAATTTGGAACATCGATAATTACAACGTTCCTTTTGTATTTATTACCAACACCTAACAAGATTTTCTTGTTCTCATCAGATATATCTTCGCCTAAAAGATAGATTGTTAAGTCTTTGATATGTTTATTATTTTCAAGTAATGATATAGTAGAAATACCCATTATCCATATATAATTATTATCGCATGTGTATAGTATGTTCATGTGATTTGTCTCCTATAGATCAAGCAATGATAAATCAGGGTTGCTTTTATCCTTGTCATTTAATAAATAATCCATATTTAAATCGGGCCAAGTTATCTTCAATTCCTTACTGTCCCACGCAAAACCAACCTCATCCCATGGATCAAAATGTGTTGTCACTTTAAAAAGAACATCTGCCTCTGTTAGCGCTAAATAACCATGTCCCATTCCCTCGGGTATGTACAATTGATTTCGATTTGTTACAGATAGTTCAATTCCAAACCAACGTCTATAAGTCTTACTATTCCTCCGTAAATCAACAACTACATCAAAAATAACTCCGCTAATTGCCCTCACAAGTTTTCCCTGCGGATAATTTTTATTTACATGAAACCCTCTAAGAACACCTTTATGACTGTGTGCTTGATTATCCTGAATAAAATGAAAATCTAAACCCTCATTATAAAATTCTTGTTCATTATAGGACTCCATTAAAAATCCCCGATTATCTTCAAATATTTTCGGTTCTATAACACACAAACCTTCAATACCGGCAACATCGTGATAAACACTAATCTTTCCCATCAAAAGTCACCTATTTCCAATCATTTTTCATAGTAGCTCTAATACTCGCTGCGAAAAAATAACCCCTTGACCCCAACATGTTTTCCATCTCAAGTTATAAATACTCATAAAAATTCATACTTTAGAAGGCAAACCATTCATAATCTAAAGACCAAACCATACTTTCTGCTTAATTTCACGCGTAAAAACCAAATTATTTCGAGTATAATAAATCCAAATATCAAAAGCAGTTATAACTCTTTCTATTTCCTATTATATTTATAAAATTTCCTGTAATAGAAGTGGAAAAGCATTAATATACTGTATGTAAAGGCCCTAAAATGTCAGCATATTCTTGTTACTTGTACTATATTCTAGTATATTCCTATCTCCCACCTCTACCAAACACCATAACCCCAACCGTCTTCACAATCAACTTCACATCCAACCCAAGACTCCAATTATCTATATACTCCAAATCCAACCTCACAACCTCTTCAAAGTCCTGGATATCACTCCTCCCGCTTACCTGCCAGAGCCCCGTAAGCCCAGGTTTCAAACTCAGCCTTCTCTTATGCCTGATCTCATAAAGTTCGAACTCATCCAGTGTCGGAGGTCTTGTCCCAACCAGGCTCATATCCCCTTTTAACACATTAAAAAACTGTGGGAACTCGTCCAGACTTGTTTTTCGGATAAACTTCCCTATCTTCGTAATCCTGGGATCATCCTTCATTTTAAACATAAGTCCCTGCATTTCATTCTTTTCCATCAGTTCTTTCTTTCTCTCTTCTGCATCGGCATACATGGAGCGGAATTTATAGATTTTAAACTGTCTTCCGTTTTTTCCAATCCGCATCTGGGAGAAGAAGATTGGTCCTTTGGACTCCAGCTTAATAAGAGGTGCTAAGATAATGGTAACCAGTATGGTGAGTATTGCTCCAATCAGGCCCCCGGCAAAGTCCAGCAGCCTTTTTAATATCTCTGCCCTTTCATCAAACATACTCGTTGCAAAGGTAATGACCTGGTGGCCGGCAAAGAGATTCAGCCTCTTTTCTCTTGCATTAATCTTGGGATTAATGTCAATGTTCAGGTGGACTATGATACCCATCTTCTCGAGCTCTAATATCGTCTCTTCCAGTTCAAACTCATAATCATAAGGAAGATGGATAAAAACCGCATCTACCACATTGAGTCTGGCGATTTCAAGCAGATTATCCTTATCGGCTAATACCATGATCCTCTCGATCCGTTCCCCGATATGGTCTCCATCCACAATTGCGATGGAATTCAAATATGTACTCCACATATATTCACCCCGGATTTTACGTATAATTCCGGCGGCTTTATCATAAGTAGTAATCAGCATGACTTTACTGCTGGAGGAACTTCTTTTGAAACCTACCAGCATAACCAGTTTCAAATAACTTCTTAACACATAGGTTAATAAGAAGTTTAAAATAAAAAAAGCCAAAAAGAAAAATCTTGAGTAACTGCCCCCCTGCTGTATCATAAATAAATACAGTACCACAATCAGGCTCAGTTTAAAATGATCCTTAAACACGCTTACGAATTCATCAAAGAACCCACGTTTAAATATGTTGATCCTGCTGTCGCCGGTTTCGTAGATAACCAGATACGTTAAGACCAGGATAAACATGGTACTGCCGTAAAGCTGCGTAAAAAAATTGGCACGGCTTAATATGCCCTGCCTCAAACAGGCGGCTAATATAAAGGCGATTGCCATACTGGCCAGATCCGTTGCCATGACCAGCCGGCTTCCCTTTGCTCTTCTTTTGCTCCCCATAACCTTCTTCAGTCCTTTTTCAATATGTAGGTTTCTTCTTTTTCTTGCTTATTCTCATATAAGTGATACTTTTTTGATATGTGGATACATAGGAATAAGGCAATCAGAAGTAGTAGTACAAAGATGATCAGACCCGAGAAGTTAAACCCTCTTTTGTTTCCCTCAATAAACAATACATTAAATAAAGATATAAGTATTTCCTTCATGATTCATCACCTTCTGCAATGGGTATTTCGTACCATAATGTGAAATTGTACCACTTATTTCCAAACTAAACAAGGACATCATAAAGTGTGACTAGAACTGTGACAAGCTTTTTACCGACAAGTTTAAGTTATTTGCTCATCCGGCAAATTTAATGTTGTAATTGAATATTAAATATAATTCATCTTATCTTATTTCAATATAATTGATACTATATACCTCATAAACACAGGGCTTTAAATACGCCTTCCTGTTTTTTATATAGACATTTTCACCGGATATTCGACATACTATTTCTAACTTCATTAACCATCAAGTTAATAACTCGTATAATAGCTTTGTAATAATGTTTATTACTCTACTATCCTTTATGTTAATTTTTTAAATAATTTTTTCCGTGATATTTGCTATTTTTCTTACTTTAATCCTTACATAAGTTACCATAATAATTTTTGTAATATCCACTAATTATTTCCACTCCCCTTTTAGTAAATAATTTCCATGGCCATTCCGTAATATTTTCTATATATCTCAACTATCCTACAATCTAATAATTCCCATAATACTTCCCATAATATTTATCATTATTAATATCAACTTTATTTAATATCGCACCAAGAATCTTGCAATTCCCTTTTTCCAGCTGTTTCACGACACTCCTCGCAAATTTATGGCTGATTGCATTGGATTGGACCACTAATATTACTCCGTCACAGCAGCTGGCCACAATGGCACTATCTATCACGGCTCCCAGAGGCGGGGTGTCAATAATGATGTAATCATAGACTTCTTTTAAATTCCCTATCATTTCCCGAAACAACTTGCTATTTAGTAGTTCAGAGGGATTCGGGGGGACCGGCCCGGTAAATATAATGTCCGGATGCTCAAGATCTGATGTATATAATACCTCCTCCAGCTCCTTCTGCCCCGTCAGATAATGAGTCAGGCCAAGTACGGCAGATTCAGCCTTTAACCTGCCCAGCAGCACCGACTTTCTTAAATCAGCATCAATAAATAAAACTTTCTTACCACTTTCCGCCATGGAAGAAGCCAGTGAGAAGGAAACTATGCTTTTTCCCTCATTCGGTATACAGCTTGTCAGGCAGATTGTCTTAATTGCTTTCCCGCAGAATTGAATATTGGTTCTAATCGCATTGTAAGCTTCTATATTTTTAAAATTTTCCATTCGTTCAAGTTTTACAGACTGCATCTCTGATTCCTCCCGGATTTAATATTCTTAATTTAGATCCCTTTTGTTTGTTATATATTCCGGTGTATATATTCTCAGATTCTTTCATTCTGTAATAATTTCAAAGTGTTTTCCACCATTAACTGCTTTATCATAAGTTTGCCGAATTTCTTGTGGATAAATTCCAGCCCCTCCGACATTCTGGGTTCCCTGCCATAATCGGAATGAGCATCGGTGCCCAGGATATGAATAAGGCCATATTCCAGCAGCTTTTTACAGTGAGCCAGGTTTCCTCCCTTATAACCGCCGGTAATGCTGGAGATATTCATCTGCATATACGCCCCCAGCCAGATCAGATCACGGATACCTTCGTAATTCCGGTACAGACACTCATACTTTTCTGCATGGGACAGAACCGGCAGATACCCATGGATCAGCAGCCGGTGTAATCCGGTTTTAAGCTCTCGGTAATCATCATCCTCCGCAAATTCTACCAGTACATATCTGGTTCCGGCTAAGGTCAGTGCTTTTTTCTTTCTGAGGTGCTCGGTGATGTCCTCACTGTAATAGAGTTCATGTCCCAGTTCGATTCGGAATGCTGCATCCATTCGTTTTGCTTCCTGTCTTACCAGCTCAAGCTTTTGGTTCAATTCCTCAATATCCGCATTCCTGCAGCCTGCCCCATAATGAGGTGTTGCAATAATATGCTGTATTCCTTCCTCATAAGCAATCTGCAGCATGTTTTTTGTTTGCTGCATACTGACCGAACCATCATCTACGGCAGGTAATAAATGGTTATGTATATCAATCCAACGATTCAAAGGCCTATCTCCTTCCATTTCTACCTTGATCCACGATTCATTAAAACTACCCAAAATGTCTTTAACAGAATTTTTATATCTAACAGGAAAGACCAGTTATCGATGTAATCCAGATCCATCTTTACTACTTCTTCAAAATTCTTTATATCACTTCTGCCACTGACCTGCCATAACCCGGTCAGGCCGGATTTTAGGGCTAATCTCCTTTTATGTCTTCCTTCATATTGCAGGAATTCATCTTCCGTAGGCGGTCTGGTTCCCACCAGACTCATATCGCCCTTTAAGATATTAAAAAACTGCGGAAACTCGTCCAGGCTTGTTTTGCGAAGAAATTTTCCTACTTTCGTTATTCTCGGGTCATCTTTTATTTTAAACATGTAACCGTCCATTTCATTCTGCGCCTGTAATTCCAGTTTTCTTTCCTCCGCATCCGGATACATGGAACGGAATTTATAGATACGAAACCGCCTCCCATTCTTACCTACCCGGATCTGGGAAAAGAAGATAGGTCCAGGCGATTCAATCAAGATGGCCGGTGCCACAAATAAACCAATTAACAGGGTAAGAAAACACCCTACCAGTCCTCCGGTAATATCAAACAGCCGTTTAATGTGAAGCTGGGAGGCATTAAACAGTTTCGAACTAAAGGTCAGCACATGATAACCGCTCATTTCCTGTACCGTCTTCTCGTGAAGTTTTAAACCGAAAGTATTGATGCTTAAGTTTACCGTAATCCCCATATTCTCAAAAGCAAGAATGGTTTCCTCTAAATCCAGCTGCAGCGCATAATCACCAGGTATATGGATAAATATTCCATCCAGGGCCTGATTCTTAGCAACCTCAAACATATCCAGAAAATCAGCTTTCACCTCAATTCCCTCGATCTTCTGCCCCACCAGATGTCTATCCAGTATGGTAAGATAGGACACCTGATAATCCCATTCATTTTTATTCTGAAACCGCAGCAGGACTTCTCTCACCTGATCTGCGGTGGTTATAATCATAATTTTATTACTGGCTGTACTTTTCTTATAATAGGTTAAGAACAGTATTTTGTAATATTGCCGGAAAACATACATAATTAGTATATTCAGCAGAAAAAAGCACAGAAAAAAAAGTCTTGAATAGGATGCTCCTTCCTGAAACAGAAACATGACCGCCGTTGCCGTAAATGCCAGTATGCTGTTGGTTTTAATAACAACCATTAATTCTTCCAGGAATCCTCTCGCAAACAATCGGCTGTGGGTGTCATAAAAATAAAATATTGTAATATATAACAGCAGCAAAAAAATAGAAGACCAGGTATAGATGTTATCCGCCCAGTCATTGGTAATACTACCGAACCGGATCCAGCTGGCTAATATAAAGGCTAGAACAATACCGACCAGATCCACTAACAATATGTATTTATTGAACAAATCCTTCTTCCTTAAATCCATCGTATCCTGCTTCCTTTTTAAACAATTGATGTTTTCTGGCTATTCTTACACAAATTAAAAATAAAATACATAGAATACTCAGTGTAATCATTAGAATATCAAGCCTGATACCGTCATTCCGTATGCTATGCTGTATGGTATCCGGGTTCAGATAGAGTAAGTTATCTGTCCGATCAGTGATTCTTATGATCGTACCCTGCATATTATAATATACTTTCAGGTTGCAGGCTTTATAGATTTCTTTTGATATTTTGATGGCTAGTTCTCTTCCATCTACGGACATTTCGTTATAATTATTTACCTTCTCCAGATTAAGAACCGCTTCCAGTTCCATTATCTTATTTAAGGCTTCCCGGGTTTTCGAGGAGGTTAACCGGGTCTCTGAACTGCTTAAATACCGCTGCAGATATTCTTCATATATACCAAGACTTCCATTTTCCTTTGGCTTACTGCTGTCCGGAGTAGGAAGCACCGCAGTAAGCAGACTTAGAATTAATTTTTCCGATTCATTTAATTGCTTATCCTCATTAAATTCCTGAGATATGGATATAGCGGGAATGTTGATTTCATGCTTTTGATTCAAGCTCTCTACAACCGCTTCACTGCAGAGTATTAATAAAATTGCGGAAAAAAGTATAACAGAAAATATAAATCGTTTGTTCATCTCTTACCCTCTCTAAGCCTCATAAAGCATGTGTTTTTCCATATTTATCAGTTTGCTGCCACTAAAATATTTTGATAAATCCAGCCAAATACTTTATTTCATATAAAATCCAATACACGATTGTAATTTTTTACCATTATTTATTTACCAATTATAAGTTACCTCTGATTATTTAACAAGATATAAATCCAGCTTTTCACCGCATTATACTACATTATTTTAAATAAAAATTTATAATACTACAGATTGAAATAATTTTTACTATAAAACAGGAATAAATCCATAATTCGACAAAACACACCCCTTTACAAATTCTAGGAGTATAGATAATATTAATATAATGCAATAGTCTATATTACCTAGAGCGTTACAAATACAAAGGGGCAGCGAGGGAGAAATAAGATGAATGATTTTGCGAAAGCACTAAGGTGTTATGTGAGAAAATTGAATATTAAGATACAGAGTCTGGCCTCAGCCAGCGGGGTTGACCGTACTTTAATTCAAAAAATGATGAAGGGTGAGAGAGTCCCTGCTGATCCGATCGTGGTAGACCGGCTATTAAATGTACTGATGCTTACTCCCAGTCAGGCGGAAGAATTCCGGAACCTATACCATATTGCCAGAATTGGAAAGAGTATTTACACCCGGCACCTGCTTGTAAAACAACTATTCGAAAGCTTCGGAAACTACAAAGAATCGGATACTCCCCTGGTAAAGACCGAATATCAACATCAGTTCATGGAATCTTCAGACACTATTATCCTGAATGATTCCCATGAAGTGAACTATATTGTTAAAACCGTATTGGAAGCAGAGTTCATGAATCCCAAGGGTGACATTAAATTAATTATACAGCCGGAATACACTTTCTTAATAGAATTAATATCTATCCTTGGAGACAACAATCCATCCGCTAAATTTGAACATATTTTCTTTCTTCAAAAGAGTGTTTTGGAGGAGGACGAAAACAAGTACAACCTGAATTGTATTCAAAATATCGTTCCTCTTTTAATTTCCAGTTGTGAATACAGTCCACGCATTTATTATGAAGAAATCTCCACCCATGTGACGAATACCAGTGTTTTACCTTACCTCATCCTGACCAGAGATAAAGCAATTAGTTTATCTCATGATTATTCACATGGAATTGTCTACCAAAATACATCGGCGTACCGATTTTTTAGTATGATTTATGATTCCATACTGCTGCTTACTACTCCACTTTTGCAAAAGTTTACAAGTCCTATGGATTATTACAGTTATTATACCGAACTGGAAACCGGTACTGAAACCAAAGACAGCAGTCTTGGCTTTCAGTACTCCCTGTTCTCCCAGCCTTGTATGATGTTTTTTTTCACGGAGCAGCTGGTGAATAAGTACATATATGACTTTCCTCAAAAAAAGGACTTAATTAACCTTACCATAACCCGGTCTAAAGCTTATCTGTCTATGTTAAAACAAGGCCGCGAGTTTACTTCCTTTTTTTCACTGGCAGGACTGGAGGATTTCTTTAATACCGGACGGATTACTGAGGTTCCGCAAATCTTTTATTCTCCTGTGAAACAAGAAGACTGCCTGCTGTTATTAAAACAGTTATATGATTACAGCTTAAATGGTTCCTACCAGCTCCATCTGATTAATTCAGATAAATTTAGAATTTCACCAAATTTGATTATATCTGCGATTAGTAAATCCTCTATCTCGTTTATGTATGTGCACCCGAGAAAAGGAGAGATTCATTTTACTCTAAATGAAAAGAGTATTTCTCATTCCATCTATACCTTTTTGGAGTATATGACCGGAAGTGATATGATTTATACAAAAGCCCAGACGCTCTCTGTATTAAAGCGAAAGATTGATGAATATACCAAAAGAATGGACCATACGGCATAGAACGACTGGTGTGGTCCAGCTTCGCCGGACACGCTCCTGAGAGATAAAAAGATAAGGTCATAAGGCAGCATATAAATTTGCTCCCTTATGACCTTTCTTTATACTTTTATTTGAATGCTCTATTTCGTTCAGATGTACTTTTTAGTATTTCTAAATTATTTTACCAGAAGCAGAAGGTTCCTGTAATAACCAAGAAAACCTTATTATACAATCATACTCAATTGAATCCGCTTTTTAGCCACATCCACGCTCATAACCTTCACATCCACAATATCGCCTACACTCACCACTTCCAGCGGATGTTTCACAAACTTTTTATTCGTCAGCTGGGATATATGCACCAGTCCGTCCTGATGAACGCCGATATCGACAAAGGCCCCAAAGTCAATGACGTTACGGACAGTTCCCTTTAATACCATGCCTTCCGATAAGTCTTTCATCTCCAGTACGTCGGTACGAAGGATGGGTTTTGGCATCTCATCACGGGGGTCCCTGCCGGGCTTTTCCAGTTCCTTAATAATATCGGTCAGGGTAATTTCACCGATTCCCAGCTCCCTGGCAACTGCGGCTTTATCCGTGAGCTGTTTACCCAGTACCGAGAGTTTGCCGGACTTAATATCCTCCTTATGAAAGGAGAGCTTTTGTAAAAGACCTTCTGCCGCGGCGTAAGACTCCGGATGTACGCTGGTTGCATCCAAAGGATTCTTTCCATCCAGGATTCTCATAAAGCCGGCACACTGTTCAAAGGCTTTGGGTCCAAGCTTGGCTACTTTCAGCAGCTGGTTCCGGCTGGTAAATTTACCGTTTTCCTCACGGTAGGTAACAATATTCTTTGCAATGACCTTAGAGATACCGGAAATGTATTCCAACAGGGAAGCGGAAGCCGTATTCAGATCCACGCCAACTTTATTTACACAGTCTTCCACCACCCCGGTTAAGGCTTCGGAGAGTTTCTTCTGGTTCATATCATGCTGGTACTGCCCCACACCAATGGATTTGGGATCAATTTTAACCAGTTCGGCCAAAGGGTCCTGTAATCTCCTGGCAATGGATACCGCACTTCGCTGTCCCACATCATAGCCCGGGAATTCCTCGGTAGCCAGCTTGCTGGCAGAATATACGGAAGCACCGGCTTCATTAACGATGATATACTGGACCTTCCCGTTATATTCTTTTAGCATGTCCACAATAATCATTTCGGATTCCCTGGAAGCTGTACCGTTTCCGACGGATATTAAGGTGATACCATACTTCTTTATCAGGTTTGTAACGGTTTTTTTCGCTTCCTCCACTTTATTCTGAGGAGCAGTGGGGTATATAACCACCGTATCCAGCACCTTGCCGGTACCGTCAACCGCCGCTAATTTACAGCCGGTACGAAAAGCCGGATCCCAGCCTAAGACTACCTGTCCTACAATGGGAGGCTGCATCAGCAGCTGTTCTAAATTCTTGCCGAAAACCTTAATTGCTCCGTCCTCCGCCTTTTCCGTCAACTCGTTGCGGATTTCCCGTTCAATGGCAGGAGCGATAAGCCGTTTATAGCTGTCTGCTATTACATTTCTTAAAATATCCGTGGTATTGGGATTTTCTCTAATAATTATTTTTGTTTCCAGATACCGAAGGATTCTCTCTTCCGGAGCCGTAATCTTAACCGTTAGAACTTTTTCGTTTTCTCCCCGGTTTAACGCCAGCACCCGGTGACCTGCCAGTTTCGTAAGCTTCTCCTCAAAGTTATAATACATTTCGTAAACGCTCTCAAGCTTCTCATCCTTGGCATTACTGGCAATCAAGCCTTCCTCAAAGGTAGCCTTACGGATATAGATGCGGTAATCCGCTTCATCTGAGATGCTCTCCGCTATAATATCCATGGCACCGGCAATGGCCTCTGCCACGGTAGTAACTTCCTTCTCCTCATCCAAATAAGCCTCGGCTTCCTGCTCTATGGGCCGGTTTGTCATTTGTAAAAGAATCAGATTGGCCAAAGGTTCCAGTCCCTTTTCTTTGGCAATGGTTGCCCTGGTTCTTCTCTTTGGGCGGTAGGGGCGGTAAAGATCTTCTACCACCACTAATGTGGTTGCATTCAGGATCTGCTGTTTCAGCTCCTCCGTTAATTTGCCCTGTTCCTCTATGCTGGATAAAACACTGGCCTTTTTCTCTTCCAGGTTCCGTAGATATAAAAGCCTTTCGTGAAGATTTCTTAAAACCTCGTCATTTAAAGAGCCGGTTACTTCTTTTCGATATCTTGCAATAAATGGTATGGTATTTCCCTCGTCGATTAATTTAACGGTTGCTTCTACCTGCTCCTGTTTAATCCCAAGTTCATCCCTCAGTTTTTTAATAATATCCATATTGTGCTCCTTATACATATACTTTCCTGTGACACTAAATTACATCATAACACCCAAATTCAGTAAAATCAAGTATTACTGCAGGTGTGGGGCTTATGGACTAACAAAAATAAGGCGCTACGGAAGCGTTTTTTGCATATATTTTAAGTTCCCTGGTACGGATTACGATGGTGGTATAATCTCCCGGTTTATCACCGGAGTAAATGAGTGCACCAAAGTTAATAAGGTTTGAGGTCAGTTCTTCCAGACGGTTTAAAAAGGGCGGATTATCCGGTTTGGAATCCAGTGTTGTAGTTACGGCGGAAAGTATTGGGCGTACTTCTGCTATAAAGTATTCCGGTGAGCTGCCTATATGACCATGGTGTGCAATTTTTAGTATATCACTATTTAATGCAAAGGAATTATATTGGATTAAATCCCGCAGACCGCTCTGCCCCATATCGCCTAAGAACAAGGCAGATCTGCAGGAATAAACCGCTTTAAAAACCAGGGAATCATTATTCACCTGGCCTGCTAATTGCTTTGGAGCCGAATTCTCTCTCAGATAAGAAGCTGCCCTGTTTAACCAAACTATTTGAACCTGGGAGTCCAGGGTAAAACTGCCGCAGGGATTTCCTTTATAAGGAAAGATCCATAGACCGGTTCCGGTTCCATACAGCTCGTCGGACATTTTTTCCACAGTATCCGTACCTGGCAGCGGTTCCAATGGAAACTCCTCCTCAACCCGGTTTTCATAGCGGAGTATACCATTTATGAATCTGATATAATTCCGGTATCTGTCTTCCGGTAATATATCCAGCTGTACTTTTGTATATTTTCTGGCATAGATATGTTTTATGGTTTCGTGCCCGTGTATATTTCTTTGCTCCAGCATATAATCGATTACTGCCGGATAAGAACCGATATGGTCACTGTCATAGTGGGTAATTACGAGAGCTTTTAATGTATCAACCTCTCTTTTAGCCAGCAGATTTATGATATCTGCCGCGTTCTCTCTCCTGCCGGTATCTACAAGCATAAAATCCGTGTTCTTCCATAGTAAAAAGGAATCCGCATCCCCGATACTATACATATCAATATAAAATTCCGAAGGTTCCTCCTGTGACCTGTCCTCCGGTTCCTTTGTCCGAACCAACAGCTTGGGTGGCATAAGAAGCCTCTTTTTGTTATCTTTATCTCCCATTATATAAAAGTGTGAAAAAAAAGTTCCATACCAAAGTTATTGCTTTTGATATGGAACTACTTAGAATTTTATTTTGCGAATGGAACCAGCTTCTCGGAACAGCCTGATGCACGGACTAATTCAAGCCGGACTGTGGGTGAGTAGCATGATCTGAATCTCATGTCCCGGAAGCTGAGTACTTATTTTATAACACTTACCTTATTTTTATAGCATTTAGCTCTTATACATAGCACTTCCTTCATTTTCATAGCACTTGCTTCATCCCTGGTATTTCTTACTAAGCGCTTCTATCCTGTCGCCGATATCCTCTCTGCTGCATATCCGGATACGCTGAAAATAGGAGTCAATATAAATTTGTACCTTATACAGCTGAATTAATTCCTCCTGATCTCCCCGAACCTGGTAAAATAAATCGTTCATATCCTCCGGAAGGAGTATTTCCTTATCGGTTTCATAATCTGCTTCCATACCTAAATAATAAAATACATTATCCTTAAAAATCTCCGGAACCGTATCCAGCTGCTTCGCCGTAACGGCAAAGCCCAGCTGGTATACATTGACTTTTTCAGCCTTTTGAAGCATTATTCCCAGTATCTTTTGATCGGACTCCTTTTTGGTTACCACAGCCCGGTAAGCAATTCCCTGGCGGTCCAGTACCTTTTTTAAAGCGAGTATCCGCTCCTCCGTGTCCGGATCGTTCTTATCATAAGAATAATCCGTATCAACCACGGTAAGAATGTTCTGATCTCCCGCAATCACCTGAAGCACATCCATGATAAAATTATCGGGTTCCTTTTGCTTATGATAACCAATAAGATACTGTTCCGAACCGTCTTTTACCAGTTTCTCAATCCGGAGCTTTTTCGTCTGAAACAGCGGCATACTTGTTTTCCTTTCTATTATTTCACATTCAAATAGACATCTTCCCTGGTGTGGAATCCGCTGTCTATTATTATTTTGTCAATATTTTCAGTGGTAACGGGTATGGTGTCCAGTTTATAATAAGGTATGTCGTAGGTACCGTCATTTATAGTATTGTCCACATAATAGGAAAAATTCTTGGTTCTGTCGGTAATGTCTTCTCCTTTTCCCAGGGCCACCGCCAGATAGGCTGATGCTTTGGCCAGATCTTCCACCTGTTTAAAAACCGTCATGGTCTGGGTTCCTTCTACGATACGCTGACAGGCGGCCAGATCAGCATCCTGTCCTACGATAAATACCTTTCCTGCCAGACGGTTTTCGGAAAGAGTCTGAAAAATTTCACTGGCTAAATCGTCATTCCCGCACATGATACCTTTTACACCTGGATACTCTTTCAAGGCTTCCTCCACGTATTTTGCGGCCAATTCCGCACTCCAGTTATCACAGGAATTTTTATATACCACTTTCAAATTGCTTTTTTCAATCAGCTCAAGAAAGCCTTTATTAATCATAGCCACATTATTGTCACTGGAGGGGCCGCCGATTATATAGATGTCGCCTCCTGCCGGAATGGATTCGATCAGGGATTTTGCCATTTCCCTGCCCACCTGCTCATTATCAAAGGAGATGTAAAGGTCCGTTTGGGCATTATTAATAAGCCGGTCATAGGATACTATCTTAATTCCCGCATCTTTTGCTTCCTTTACAACCTCCGTAAGGGCATCCGCGTCGGAAGCCACAATTACAATCACGTCCATTTTCTTTTTAATGAAGTATTTAATTTGTGAGATCTGGGTATCTACTTCACCGCCTGCCACCTGTACATTTACTTCCGCTCCCAGATCCTTGGCCGTCATAACAAATGCATCCCGGTCCCTGATCCAGCGTTCGATGACAAAGGAATCAAAACTAAAACCAATCTGGAGGGTATCATCCTTCTCTATATTTCGGTTTTCCTTCAGATTCTTATGGCTGCACCCGGTACATAACAGAATAATCAAAAATAAAGCGGCAGCCTGAAAGAGGATCTTTTTATTCATATTTGAGTTTCTCCCTGTAATCACTTGGCGTGATATTTTCAACTTTTTTAAATATTCTGCTGAAATAATTGGGGTCACTGTAGCCGGACATGGTGCAGATCTCTTTAATGCTTAAGGCCGGATCTGCTAACAGTTCCTTGGCTTTCTTAATACGAATACCCGTAAGGTAGTCGATAAAATTCACACCGGTTTCTTCCTTGAAGCGTTTACTGAAATAGTACGGATTTATATTGACCTCTCTGGATACCTCATCCAGGGATATATCCCTCCTGTAATGTTCCTCCAGATAATGGGTTGCTTTGGAGACGATATTTTCCGACTGGGTCTTTTTGCGGTTGGCCATATGCCTGGTGATATCCGTAATTTTGTTCAGCCACCAGCTTCGCAGTTCATCAAAAGAACCAGTGTTTTGCACCTCAGAAAAATAATCCTTGCGGTAAAGAAATCCATAGTTAATTCCCCCGTTCCAAAAAGCATCTTTTTCTGCCCGCATAATCAGTTCCAGTACCTTTAGCCGTAAGCTGTCCATATAATCCGGATAATTGTCCACCATCCAGTCAAAAAATATGGATGCCTGTTCCCTTGCGCCTTCCTGGTCTCCTTTAATCACCAGCTGGAAAATAAGCTGTTCGTTATCCACGGGATACTCCCCTTCATATTCCCCCCGTAATGGCATGTCTCCTACGTGAACGACTCTGCCCTCTCCTTCCTGCAGTGCCCGGTAAGCCTCCTGGTAGGACTGGTTTAACTCATCAATCCGGCTGGCGCGGCCGATTCCGATACGGAATTTGGCATCAATCTGATTCTCCAGGGAATGCAGCAGCTTTCTGGCCTGACTAATGGCCTGGATTCGTTCCTCATATTCGATTGCGTCCGGTTGATCCGGCACCATGACAATTACTTTATTGGCCATAACCGCACCTATAATGCAGTTAAAATGCTCTTTTACTATATTGCGTAATTCCGGATAAAACTTCTGGGAACGCATACTCATTCCCACCGGATTGGTCAGTACTCCGTTTTCAATACTTTCTCCAAACTGAATTAAGATCACATATGCCGTCTCAGTATCAATATCCAGCAGCTCTTTATAATTATAATAAGTACTCTCTGCCCCCCCTCCCTGCAGCATCAGATAATTGATAAACCCGCTTTCCATAATGGGTATCACCGTATCCAGTTTTTCACGGATCCGCAGATTAGCCATCTGACTGTTTCTTTCCGTGTCCAGCTGCGCCATGGCACGTTTTGTCACCCCCAGAAAATTATCTTTATTAACCGGTTTGGTAAGAAAATCGAATACCCCGATCTCTATGGCTTCCTTGGCATAATCGAATTTACTGTAAGCAGTGATTACAATAAATAATACGGACTTATTATACTTACGAATGGCCTGCATGGCCTCGATGCCATTCATTCCCGGCATTTGGATATCCATAAATATGATATCCGGCCGGATGCTTTCCGCCATATCAACAACCGCTCTTCCGGTTTTTGCCGTATAAACCTCACATTCTCCCCCTATATTCTTTTCCAGCATGGTCTGTAAAGAATATAACATAATACCTTCGTCATCCGCTATAAGTATTCGATACATGATTGGCTCCTTTCCGTCTTGCACTGGCAAGTCTCGGAATGACGATCCGTACTTCCGTTCCTTTGTCTGTTCCATCACAATGTATGGTCAACAGATTTTCCTGCCCGTAGTAAAGCCATAACCGGCTGATTACATTATGCAGGCCGATACCGGTTGAGGTGTCATCCTCTGCTGTATTAACAACTCCGGATAATACTTCTTTTATTTTTTCCTCCGTCATGCCCACACCGTTGTCCTTTACCACAATTAGTAAATAGTCCTCATATTGTTCTACTTTAAGCAGAATCTCACCGGGCCTGTCAATGTCTGAGATTCCGTGTTTTACCGCATTTTCAACAATGGGCTGCAAAATCATACTGGGCACCCATACGTCCCCGGTATTCCCGGATATCTCCTTGTTAAATAGTATATCCCCCGTCAGCCGTACATTTAATATGTATATATAATTATCCACGGCTTCGATTTCTTCCAGCAAAGTAGTATCCTGCTCCATTTTTTTTACATTATACCGGAAGAAATCCGCCATCTTTTCAACGAACAGAGAAGTCTGCTGTGCATCCTCCATGATTGCCAGCTGGGCTCCGGCATTGAGGGAATTAAACAGAAAATGAGGATTAATCTGAGCCTGGAGATATTTTAACCGGGCATCCTTTAGGTGATTTTCCATCATCAGCTGGCGCTGTTTTAACTTCTGTTCGTTTTCCATATCTTCTTTAATCTGTTCAATGTAATTCTTAATACTTTGAAGCATGGTATTAAAGGTACTGGCCAGAATTCCCACCTCATCCTTTGATTTTGGTTTAATAAACTCCGTATTAAAATTACCGCCTGCAACTTCATTGGCGTTATGGGCCAGCTGCACTAAAGGCCCGATCATGTTGCGCAGAAGCAGCAAAAGCATAAATAAGCTTACGATAACCACGGAAAATATGATTGCCAGACTGATCACTTCCGTATAGTTTAAGGATATCAGCAGCAGCTGATAATTTTTTGAGTTCTGCTTTAACTGTTCTGAATTCAGGTTACTGATATAAGAATTAATATATTGGTTTAAAAGCTTCGTCTCTTCATAAGAGGTCTTGTATTTTTCAACGTTACGGCCTCTCTTTTCTTTTACCGTTTCATCCGTTAAGTTCAGATAGGTATCCGACATATTTCTGATATTCTTCTCCAGCATAAGCATTTCGTCATTTGTGATCTTATCATTGAGATTCTCCAGCAGACTCCGGTATTCCTGCTCGCTTTTGTAATAATTGACCAGGGAGGCCGAACTTTTGGTATTTAAGTATTCGTAAACATTAGTCTGGACCTCTTTTAGCTTTTCCGATAGTATATTGGACGTCACATTGGAAGCATAAACGGTATTTACTCTCTGCAGCGATTTATTCAGATACGCATTTACACTCAGATTCGTTATAAGTAAAATGCCCGTTAAGAGAAAGAATATAGAAATTAGTTTAGCACTGATGGAACGACTGAATTTCTGAACTAAATACTGAATCATAATTGCACTCCTCCCACGGTAAAGTCCTTGTCTCATTCCCTGACTTTAGTCTTGTTCGCTTTGACTTGTATGCCAAACCCTAACAACATCCCCTTTTGATGTTTCAATATCGTAAGCATTAATCCTCCAAGTCGGCCTTTAATTCCTCTTCATAGGCCTGAACATTCTTTTTATTGATAATATGTAAATCCACATTATAATAGTTATTCACATAGCCCATCTCCTGGTATTCCAGTAAAGCCTGTACACTCTGCTTTCCAAGCTGTACCGTATCCATGGCAACGGTAACAGCCGCCAGATCTTTACGGATAGCCTCTAAAATGGCCTCTGAGGAATAAGAACCGATTATAGTAACCTTACCTACTTTATTATAGTCAACGATTGCCTGGCAGGCGCATTCTGTATCCACTTCTTCCATACAGACAAGAATGTCGGGAAGATCTTTCTGGGCGATAAAGATATCGCGGATGGCTTCCTCCGAATCAAATTCATTGTCATCAGAAATATAATAGGGAGAGATATTAACCCGGTTCTCACCCAGTTTATCATTCAGATTCTTTTTAATCTGGTTAAAAACCACATCGTTGGTGGAATTGGATTCCGAGGAATGAAACAGGACTCTGATGTTTTTTGTGTCCTTATTAATCTGATCCAGAATCTGCTCCCCGTAGACTAAACCCAGTTCATAGGAGTTGATACCGACAAAGCTCACCCGCTTTGTATCCATATCATCATTTAGTATGGTAATAACCGGAATACCTTTCTTTGCAGCCTCGTTGATCCACTCAGTCACGTTATCCGATCCGTCCGGACAGACAATAATTCCGTCTACCTTGGACGCAATACTTATCCTTAAATAATCAGCTATACTGTATTTTTCCGTAAGATTGCTGCCGATCTGCTCCAGGTAAATGTTATTGTCCTCGGCCTCCTTTTTTGCACTCTCATAGACAGACTGCCAGAAAGGGGTGGAAATGTTTTTGGATATCATAACATAATGTTTTTTATATTCTCTGGTCTGAGCCACACTTTTACCATCCGTAACCGTCAGATTGTATTTATTAAATAAAAAGATCATAGCGGCTAAGAATAAAACGGTTATGATTGTTCCTGTTATATAAAGCTTTCTTTTCAAGTTTCCCAACCTTCCCCGACTAAATTTATGCTGCCGTGTTTCTCTTAGATTAGAACAAAGTTTTTTATTATTCGCACCGATATCCATGCATATCCCTAGTCCTGCTTGTGATACCGATTAAATAGAGAGATTAATAATGCAGCGTATTGTTTAATCCACATACCCATGTATCTCACAAGCCTGCCTGGGATACTGCCTAAATAGAAGTTATTGCATTCTTCAAACTAAACCATTTGTGTTCGTAGACTACTATTATTTATATATTTTGAACAAATTTCCCTCATCGAATATCCGTTTTTATATCTATTATAACATTAATACTGTCAAATTACAAAAAAAACGATGCAACCTGATATAATTTATTCTCGCTGCACCGTTCTTTCCAATCAGACCTGATCCTCTTCCTTTTTGATACCAATACTCAATTTTTATTTTCATTTATTTCATTATTTTCCTGATTTCATTTGGTTCATAGAATTCATCCACTTTATTGATTACATTTGTTTCGCAGATTTCATTGACCTTATTGATTACAATTGTTTCGTAGATTTCATTGAACTTATTGATTACAATTGTTTCGTAGATTTCATTGAACTTATTGGTTTCGGAAGTTTCATAGATTTCTTTCCTCATTTGTTTCCTATTTTTCATTAGTTTCGTTTATTTCATTGCTTTCGTATATTTCATTGCTTACGTATAAATCATTGCTTTCATTTATTTCATTAGTTTCGCATATTTCATTGTTTTCGTTTATTTCATTAGCTTCGTTTTTTTCATTGATTTCCTTCGTTTCTTCTTTCTGTGGGTCCTCTCCTGATATACTCCTTTGTAATCTCACCCCATACCAGAAAATCCATACGGCACCTATAACAAGCACAGACGTAAATAAAATGGCAAGTGGATATGACAGAGTAGCATCTCCTTTCAGGCGGCTGTTTAAGATAGAGTAACCCATATACCCGATATAGACGGCAACCAGACAATACAATATTCCTTTATTTCGATTCATTTCCTGCTGCCTCCATTCTTTCCTGTATACACCGGGCCTTTTTGCAAAGGCCCGGTAAATTTTTGTTAGATTATCATCAATTGACTCCCCAGTCTTTATTCATTCATCCAATTTCATAGTTCTTTTGCCGCAGCAAAACCACCTATGCCTTACTCATGTTTTTATTATTAAACTTAATATCAAAAATTACGGCAAACAGCAATACGCCGCCCTTTACAACATACTGCCAGTTGGAGTTAAGGCCATAGATGGACATACCCTGATTGATAATACCCATAAGTATGGCACCGATTACCGCGCCTCCTACCGTACCGGAACCGCCGTAGGCAGATGCACCGCCGATAAAGCAGGAACCAATGGCATCCATTTCATACTGATTGCCGCTGTCACCGTTAACAGAACCGATACGTGCCGCACTTAGCAGCCCGGAAAGTCCTGCAAGGAAAGCCACCTGGGTATAAGCTACAAAATATATTTTATTGGTATTGATACCGGAAAGCTTCGTTGCCTTTTCATTTCCGCCGATGGCATAGAAATATCGTCCGAAAACTGACTTATTGGTAATATAGGTATAGATAAATACCACCGCTACAACCCATAATAACATAACGGAGATACCTTTATAATTGGACAGTTTCCAGCTGTAAACCAGGATACACAGACTGATTATGGCTACTTTTGTATAACAGGCCAGGGGGCTTTCCACCTTATAGCCCTTTCTTTTCTTATTGCTGTTATTGATTATGGTAAATGCTATGTAGGCAACAACTGCGAGGATCCCGACTATAATTGCGGAATACTTGATTTTCCCGCTGTCAAGACCCGGAATATTTAAGTAAGCGGTAAAGGTATCCAGAAACTGCTGGTTTTTTATGGGTATGGTCTTACTGTCAAGGATAACACGACCGATACCCCGGAATACAAACATACCCGCCAGGGTAGTTATAAAAGGCGGTATCCTGGAATAGCCAACCCAGTAGCCCTGCCATATACCAACAAGCAAGGCAAGTGCCAAGCCCAATATAATAACGATAAAAGCATTGAGATCGGAAACAGAAAGTAGTTTTGCGGCAAATGCTCCGACAATACATACGATGGCTCCCACGGATAAATCGATATTACCCCCGGTCAGGATACACAATAACATACCGCAGGCAAGAATTACTACGTATGCGTTTTGCAGCAGCAGATTGGAAAGATTCTGTGCATATACCATCTTACCCCCGGTTATCAGATTAAATAATAAGAATACGATAACCAAAACGATAACCATTGTATATCTTACAAGAAAATTCTTCACTTTTATGTTCATGGGGTTACAACCTCCTGATTCTTTTTATCATTTAACAGTATGCAGGACATGATACGCTCCTGGGTGGCTTCACCGGCTGACAATTCTCCGACAATGCTGCCTTCATTCATAATGTAGATGCGGTCGCACATGCCAAGCAGTTCCGGTAATTCCGAGGAAATCATGACTACACTTTTACCTTCCTTCACCAGCTGGTTCATAATACAGTAAATTTCATACTTGGCACCAACATCGATACCTCTTGTGGGTTCATCCAACAGCAGAATATCCGGGTCGGCAAACATCCATTTTGCAAGTAAGACCTTCTGCTGGTTTCCTCCGGAGAGATTCCCCACATATTGTTCCGTACTGCTGCACTTAATGCTTAGCTTCTCCTTATATTCATCCGCTACGATCCGCTCCTTATCGTAATCAAAGGCTCCCCGTCTGCTTACTTTGGAGGTTTTCGCCAGCGTGGTGTTTACCCGGATGGGCTGGCCAAGAATCAGGCCGTTGCCTTTACGGTCTTCCGTTACGTAGGCGATTCCCGCTTCTATGGCTTCTTTCGTGTTGTTAAGCACCGTTTCTTTTCCTTTTACCGATAGGGTGCCTGATATCTTCTGACCGTAACTCTTTCCGAATATACTCATGGCTAATTCCGTACGGCCGGCTCCCTGAAGCCCTGCAAAACCTACGATTTCTCCCTTTCTTACATGAAAATTAATCTGCCGGCAGATTACCTTTTCTTCATACATAGGATGATATACCGTCCAGTTTTTCACTTCCAAACCGGTATCCTTACTAACTTTACGCTCTCTTACCGGAAAACGGTCCTTCATTTCCCGGCCTACCATACCTTTAATAATACGGCTTTCATCAATATTATGAGTGGCATTTTGAATGGTTTCTATGGAGGCCCCATCCCGGATTACCGTAATATTATCTGCCACATAGGCTACTTCTCCTAATTTATGGGAGATGATAATGGAAGTCATACCCTGTTTTTTAAACTCCAGCAGCAAATCCAGAAGCATTTTCGTATCTTCCTCATTTAACGAGGAGGTGGGTTCATCCAGAATTAATAACTTAACATTTTTAGATAAGGCTTTTGCAATTTCAATTAATTGCTGCTTGCCGGTACCGATATCTTTAATCAGCGTCTCCGGAGAATCCTTAAGCCCTACCTGGCGCATATGTTTCTCCGCCTGATGGAAGGTTTCATCCCAGTTTATTCCCCATCTTCCGGTTCTTTCATTTCCTAAAAACATATTTTCTGCGATGCTTAAGGTTGGTATTAACGCCAATTCCTGATGAATAATTACAATTCCCCTGTCTTCGCTGTCCCTCAGGGTATTAAATTTACACTCCTGACTTTCATAAAGAATTTCACCGGAATAGCTGCCGTAGGGATAGACCCCGCTTAAAATATTCATAAGCGTGGATTTTCCGGCCCCGTTCTCTCCTACCAGGGCATGGATTTCTCCCCGCTCTACCTTAAGGTTTACATTATTTAATGCCTTCACTCCGGGGAACTCTTTCACGATATTCCTCATTTCGAGAATATATTCTGCCAAATTAGAATCCTCCTTTTTCCCGTATGTCCCTATCCTGGGGAAATAGTCCGGCTTGCCAGACTCAGTCACCGGCGCGCTGTCACGATTAAGACAATCTTTCTAAGGATAATGTCCTTTTGCGTTTCCTGCGCCTCCCACCCGGCAGGGTTTTTTATTGAAAAGAATTTATTAAAAACTCTTATTCAATAAATATGGGCGAGAGAATCTCCCGCCCATATACTTTCAATACAAAGCAGCGATTACTTTAACATCCATGATAACCGGATCGATTACTTTTTAATTCCGGTTTTTCTTCTCATTTACTGTGCTGCTGCTAAATATCCATCCTCACCAACCTTATAATATCCGGTATCCACCAGTTTCTCCTGGTAATTATCTTTGGTTACGACATCCGGTACTAACAGGTAAGAAGGAATCACACCGGTACCATTATCGTAAGAAGAAGTATCATAGGTAGCTTCACAATCAAATTTATCTGTTAAAGCTGCATCCGGTTTATTTCCGGCCAGTACTTCCTGTGCAAGAGCAACTGTAACAACGGCTTCATTGGCTACCGCTTTATATACTGTCATGGACTGTTTTCCGTCCAGTAAATTCTTTAAGTTGGCAACATCGCCGTCCTGTCCGGTTATGATCGGGGTATTGCTGCCGGCATAGTCGGATTCAATGGCCTGTGTTACACCAAGAGCAGTTGAATCGTTAGAACATAAGCAAACATCCAGCTGTGTTCCATCTGCATAATAAGAAGCTAAAATATTCTGCATACGGTCAAGGGCAGTGGCGGTATCCCAGGCTGCAGTGGCTACTTCTTCGAATTTCATCTGGCCTGAAGGAATCTTTAAGGTTCCTTTGTCAATATAAGGCTTTAATACATCCATGGCACCGTTATAGAAATAACCGGCATTATTATCGGCAGGATCACCGGCTGTTACTTCCACATTGTAAGTTTTATCCCCTGCATTCGCAAGATCTAAGGTATCTACTATGTACTGACCCTGTAATTTACCTACGGTGTAGTTATCAAAGGATACATAGTAGGAAATGGCATCTGTGTTCATAATCAGACGGTCATAGGAAATAACCGGTATGTTCTGGTCTTTTGCATCCTGTAAAACCGTTGACAAAGACTCACCGTCGATGGCTGCGATTACTAACAGATTTACGTTGTCAGCTATTAAATTCTGAATGTCATTAACCTGCTGGTCACTGTCATTGTCGGAATAAGTTAACTCTGCTTCATAACCCAGAGCCTTGAATTGCTGCTGGAGAAAAGAACCGTCTCTGTTCCAGCGTTCCAAAGATTTGGTCGGCATAGAGATACCAATTTTAAAAGTCTGGGCAGAAGCGTCTGCTGTCGGTTCAGCTGCATCTGCGGTTTGATCCTTGTCTGCTGCCGGAGCTTCCGTAGCTGCCGGTGTTTCTTTCGTGGCGTCTCCGCCGGAAGTTGAAACATCTTTACTTGAACTGCAGCCGACTAAGGTAACCAGCATAGCAATTGTTAATAATAATCCCATTACTTTCTTTCTCATAAAATACCCTCCTAGATAATTTTGATAAGGTAACTATAACATAGTTGTCTTAGCACATGCTTTACATCCATCTGGGAATTTTTGTCTCACCGGCTCTTACCTGTTTCTTAACTAGCAAATTATTGGCATAAGAAACAGGACATAGCAAAATAGTACTGTCCGATCTGTCCTGCCGGAATCTATCGAATTTAACCTTTCAGAGCTGACAAAGGGGTGAATCCGTTGACATCTACTTTAGCAGCCTGTATAATCTGGTAATAAATACAGTCTCAGGTTACCTTTTTACCCTGACCGGTATTTACAAAAAATCGGTAAGGAGGAGCATTAACATATCTGTGAAAAGATGTGCTATGCAAAGATAATACTATGAGTGAGAAAAACACAGCGGCGGCTGTAATTATGAAAGAATTCCTGACTAAGAAGGATTCTGAAGATATTAAAAACCTGATGGAGCTTTGTTATTCCAACGACCAAATCAATCTGAAACTGGAACTGGATTATAAACAGACGGTAAGAAAACATTCCGGGCCGGAGCTAAAAGATATTAATGAATTGATGTATTATGCAGATGGGAAGCTGGTCTCCTATCTTGGCATCTGTAATTTCGGCGGTAATGTACTGGAATTAAACGGTATGACGCATCCGGAGTACAGAAAAAAAGGTCTGTTTCAGAGATTATTCCAACTTGCTGTTATGGAAGCAAAGAACGGCGGTCATAAAAGCCTTCTCTTATTAAGCGATGAAAAATCGGAATCCGGAAACCGTTTTATACGGGAAACCGGTGCCAGCTATAAAACCAGCGAATTTCGCATGAAACTTTTTGAAAAGCCGGAAACAGATAGTCTCCAGTCCGCCTTAAACCCGGATATTACCCTTAAAACCGCAGATAAATCCGACCTTAAGGAAATTGCCCGACAAAATGCTCTTCACTTTAATACAACGGAAGAAAGTGAAGCCCTGCTCCTGGATGAATCCATGCTGCAGGAAGGTATGTATATGGTACAGTTAAACGGTGAGACTATCGGAAAGATTTCTGTAGAATACGATGAGAATTCCGCCTTTATCTATGGCTTTGGCATATTGCCGGAATACCGAAGAAAAGGCTATGGAAAGGCTGCTTTTCAGGCTTTACTGTATATTATTAAGGGAAAAGGTCCCTTTGATATTCTTCTTGATGTAGAGAGTAAAAACAGAAATGCTCTGAATTTATATAAGTCCTTTGGCTTTGAAGAAATGTCGGTAATGAACTATTATGAGTATATGATTTAGGGATTTTCCATCCTTACATAGAAGATTTGTTTAACCTATATTCAAGCGGCAGGTTATTGAAATCTAATTGAATCTTTTGACATTTAAAACTTTTTTGATCGCTGGGCAACATAATAGCCATTCATAAAATAACTGCAGGAACCAGGTCTGTTTAAACCGGTCTCTGCAGTTATTTTTAAATCATACAAATGCCCACGTATTTCGCAAGCCCTTCTTGTGCTACTTATTAAATAGAAAGATTAACTAAATTACTGCTAAAAATAATTTGGTTCGCCTCCTGCCTCATTCGGCATTTATTTCATAAGCTTTACAAAGACCTGGTCTCCGTCTCCTGCTCTTAGAATCTTTCTTATAGTTAATTGAAAATACAAAGGCATTTTTAAGGCCGTAAGCTCCGGCAGTTCACGGTTATTGCGAACTTTCAATGATAAAGGGGGAAATCCCCAGCTTTACAATGTCCTGTATGATCTTCAGATCCGATTTCAAATATTGGCGGCGGATACGGACGTTACTCTTTCGGGTACACAGGAAATATATGATCCACCCTGCACTGACTCCCTGTGCAATAACAGTTGCAAACGCAGCTCCCCCATTAGCATCTGCATCTTACCTTTGAAAGATCGGCAGCCTTTCTTCCTCAATCCGAAACAGGTCATGGACTAAGAAATCGGCAGAGGGCGATGCATCAAAGTATTCCTCATAGGTAAAACCAGCCTGCTTAAAGATTTTATAAGTCTTTTTAGCAAGGTCCAGATGCCAGTCCGGATACGGTGTTCTGTGGCCTTCTAACTTGGACCCGGGATTGGGATTCCAGGCATTGGTCAGACTTAAGATTCCTCTCTGGGCAAAATATTCAACGCCTTCTAAAATTTTCTCTTTGGGTTCGATGCCGGAGACAAAACCGGTTCTGACCCTGCCCCGGCCGAATACGCTTACGGCATATTCCAGTGCATCCACCCAGTGCTGCCAGCCTCCGCATTCCGATTCCTTTCCTGGGCAGATAGTTTTAAATATATTCTTATCCCAGATTTCGATCTGGATAGCTAAAGTCCGGTAACCGGCTTCCTTATATTTATCAATTACCTTAAGATCCTTGGGAGCACCGATTACAGCTGTTCCGTTAAAATCTTCCGCGCCTACATGCTCCTGTATGGCTTCCGCCACATCGATATAGTAGTCCACTTCCCGTCTTTCCGGGATAAAGCCGCCCGTTATGTTGACATGACTGCCCTTATCATACTTATACGCTGCCGCTACGGTCTCCCCGATCTGCCTGGGATTCTTCCACTTAATATTTTCCGCCTCCGCGTAGGTATTCTTGGTGGCATTGGCATTGCAGAATAAGCAGTCCAGCCCTGTATCCTTTAAGGCGCATTCATTGCTGTAGGCCACCCCTACGGTTCCGGTGGGATTAAAGCTTGCCACATGTGACATAGCGGTTCCATCGGAGGTTTTTAAACCATAATAGTAAGGTCTTTCAAAGAACTGAATGGGGAACTTTTCCTTGCCCCGGTCTACTAAAAAGAACTCGCCGTCATGATAATCCAGTGCTACTTCGGATCTGGGATCCCAGTTAAAATTGTAATTCAGCCCGTTAGGTGAAGTAAAACTGCAGGGAAACAGCGTTCCCACATGATCCACATGATCCATCTCGAATAATCCGTGTATCTGTTCCTGGTATTTCGTACCAAGCTCCAGGTTCTTAAAAATTGACGGTTTAACATTAATGCCTTCTACATTTACCTTCGACTTAAGTGCCAGTTCTTCATACAAAACATCTTTAATATTACCCATATAAGCCTCCTGTTCTTATTCGCCAAGTTCACTGTAAGCTGCTTCATAAAAGCCCTTATTAATCCAGTCTTCAAAATTATATTCATTTTCAATCAACCCGTTATCCAACAAGAATTTAATGGTACTGTTTCCGCTTGCAAGCAGGGCATCATCTGCTTTAATACTGTAGTAATTATTATGTTCCGGATACAGGTACTCATAGGAAGTTTCCGTATCCCCCGTAGTGGTCCATTGCTGAAGCATTACGGTATCATCATCCTTTGCCAGCTTCTGGGCTTTAACCAGGGCACGCAGCAAGGCTTTGATAATGTCCGGGTTATCGTTTATGTAAGCTGTTCTTGCAATACCATAACCGCCGCAGTTCCATTCCGGATGCTCCCTATAGTCTACTAATACTTTTCCATATCCTTTTTCCACCAGATTCGATAAAGTACTGCCGCCGACTACCGCCCCGTCAACACTGCCGGATACTAAAGCTTCCGCAGAACCCTGGGCATTTAAGTTGACAAATTCCACATCCTCAATTGTCAGACCGTTTTCCGTTAAAATATCAATAAAAACTTTGTGCATGAAAGCACCCTTTTGAGTCGCAATCTTTTTCCCTTTCAGATCTTGTACGGTAGTAAAAGCCGAATCTTTTGGAACTACCAACGAGGCGCCGCTATTCAGACCGCTGAAGCTGATTAACTGGGTATCAATACCGGCGGCCTTACCAATAATGGCCGGAACATCTCCAAGAAAACCAATATCCAGACTGCCTCCGGCCAGGGCTTCGTTTATTGCCGGGCCTGCTCCGGTCATCGGTATAAATTCTGCTTTAACACCGATCGCCTCCAGTTCTTCTTCAATAAATCCCTGGTCTCTGGCAACCCCTAGTGTATCTGATATAATTCCGGTTCCGGTAACATCCACAAATCCAATTTTTACCGTATCCGCTTTGTGCCCGGTGGGAAGTGACGGGGTCTGGGCCGCAGCCTGACTGCCACTATCCGCTGTGTTTTCCGGTTCTTCTGCTGCTGTATCCTCTATTGTTTCTTCTTTTGTTTCTGCTGCCGTACCGGTATTAGTATCCGTAACTGTTTCAGCAGATTTTTTCCCACAGCCTGCCGTCACTGATATTACAAGGATAAGCATTATTGCCAGTGATAATAATTTTCGGTTCTTTTTCATAAACTTCCTCCTTTTTGATGTCGATGATTTGTAGTTATTTTTTATATCTAGATAAATATCTAGCTGCCAGGTCAGCATTGCCTTAAATAACAGCAAAAATATAAATGATACGATGTTAATCGGCTGACGGCTCGTTTTTATGGTGCAGGCTTAAATTAATCAACTGCTGCCAAAATCAGATGATAATAAACCGAATAACTTGTGAAATCTTTTCTATCCGCTCTCATTTACCTTCCTGATTTAGTTACCTGCTTTATTTATCTGCTGCACCGGGAACAATTCCTCTTCAATTTTAAATACATCGTGGATCAGGGTATTGTCTGCCGGAGCCACATAATATAAATTATCAAAGGTAAAGCCCGCATTCTTATAAATCCGGTAAGCCTTCTGGGCCAGGTCGATATTCCATTCTTCCCTGGGGGATCTGTGGCCTTCCAGTTTGGAACCGGCATTGGGATTAAAGGCTCCTGCAGTTGCCACCACTCCTTTCGAGGCCAGATATTCAATACCTTCCAAGGTCTTCTCCTTAGGTTCGATACCGGCTACGAAATTAGTTCCAGCATTACCAAAGCCAAATACTTCCGCAGAATATTCCAGGGCTTTCACCCAGTGGTCAAACCCGCCGCATTCCTGTTCTTTACCGGGGCAGATGGTTTTAAAGAAGTTCTTATCCCACAGTTCTATATTAATGGCTATGGTACGGTATCCCGCTTCCTTATATTTTTCAATTATGGATATATCCTGTGGAGCCCCCACACAGGCGTTACCGTCAAAGTTAGCCTCCCCGATATGTTCCTGGATGGCTTCCGCCACGTCCAGATAATACTCTACTTCCCTCCGTTCCGGTATAAAGCCCCCGGTTATCTGAATATGTCCGGAGCCGTCGTATTTGTAAGCCGCTGCCACCGTCTCTCCGATCTGCCTGGGTGTTTTCCACTTGATATCTTCTTTTTCCGCATAGGTATCCTTTGTTACATTGGCATTACAGAAAAGGCAGTCCAGTCCCTTATCCTTTAAGGAACATTCATTGCTGTAAGCTGCCCGTACCGTACCGCCCGGAGTAAAATTGGCTATATGAGACATTTCCACGCCGTCGGAGGTTTTCAGCCCGTAATAATGAGGGCGTTTTGCAAACTCAATGGGAAATAATTCTTTGCCGGTATCATACAGATAAAATCTGCCGTCCCGGTATTCTATGGTTATGGGAGATCTTAAATCCCATACAAAATTATAAGTAAAACCGCTTGGCGATGTAAAATGACACGGAAAATCAACTCCCACATGGGTAAAACGGTCAGATTCTGCCAGGCCGTGAACCTGCTCCATATATTCCGTTCCCAATGCAAGATTTTTAAAAATAGAAGGTTTTACATTGATGCCGTTTGCAATAACCTTTGCTTTGATGTAAAGCTCCTTATATAACTGTTCTTTTAGATTGCTCATTTCTTTTCCCCATTTCTGGCGCTGCTTTTTAAATTTGGTGGGGTTATGTACGCAGCGCAGCACAACCCCTCACAATCCCTATATGCTGTATTCTACTTCCTGTTCTTCTTCCTCAAAGAAATACTGGTATACCCGGTTGGTCAGGTAAGCAAAGTCTGCACTGCCCCTGATCTTAGAGCCGGCAGTATCCACATCGATTACCGATTTTATCTCCCCCGGCCTTGCCGACATAACAACAATTCTTTGCCCCAGATAAACTGCCTCGTCAATATCATGGGTTACTAAAATCATGGTAGTTTTTTCTTTTTCCCAGATTCGTAAGATTTCCTTTTGCATCTGTATCCTGGTTAAGGCATCCAGAGCCCCAAAAGGTTCGTCTAATAATAAGATTTTAGGATTGGTAACCAGGCCTCTTGCGATGGCTGCCCTCTGAGCCATACCTCCCGACAACTGATGGGGATATGCATTTTCAAAACCATCCAGTCTTACAAGGTTAATCATATCCGCAACAATTTTTGCTTTCTCCTGCTTTGATTTATTGGATAAGCCAAACCCGATATTATCTTTTATAGATAACCAGGGTAACAATCTATGTTCCTGAAAAACCATTCCCCTGTCGATATCCGGCCCGGATATGGCTGCTCCGTTATTTAAAACACTTCCACTCTCATAAGCTACCAGCCCTGCTATGATTTTAAGCAAAGTACTTTTACCGCAGCCGCTGTGCCCCACTATGGTTATAAATTCCCCCTCTTTGATGGACAAATTAATATTCTTTAAAATCTCCACCTTCTTTTTGTCAACCAAAAAACACTTATTAAGGCTTTCGATTTTTAACAGTTCCTTAGACATCTTAAGCCCTCCTCGTTTCTACCCAGGGTGTTACTTTCTTTGCAATAAAGCTTAGCACCCGGTCCATCAGGATACCGATTATTCCGATTAAGAGCATGCCTACAATCATAATATCCGGTTTCATTAGATTTCTGGCATCGCTGATACGGTAACCGATTCCCTTACTGGAAGCAATTAATTCCGCTGCTACCACTGCCATCCAGGAGATTCCAAGGCCCAGTTTTAATCCGACGAAAATCTGGGGCAGGGCAGAAGGGAGATATACTTTGGTAAAGATCTGCCAGCTGCTCAACCGATATAGCTTCGCCACTTCAATGTACCCCTGGGGAGTACTGGTAATTCCGCTTAAAGTATTTACCATAATAGGGAAGAAAGCACCCAGTACGATAACCACCACCTTGGATAAATCTTCAATACCGCACCAGAGTATAATCATGGGTATCCAGGCCATCATGGGAATCTGTCTTATGGTATTTAAGGTTAATGTAAATATGCTGCGAATGGTTAAGGACATTCCCATCAGGGTTCCCAGGGTAATCCCCAGCAAGGAGGCAAAGAAAAATCCCTCTAATACTCTTTTCACGCTGACAAAGACGTCCTCCGCCAGCTGTCCGTTTCTGGCCTGTTTCACAAATGCTGCACCCACGGCACTGATTTTAGGCAGAATGGCTTTTGGGGTATCCGTATAATTCGTTACATAATACCAGCTGATTATAATAAGAGCCGGTATAATGCTGCTTAAGACCAGCTGCTTTCCTTTTTGCATTTTTTCTCCAATCCTGTGCAGTTAATCTGCACATAATCAATTTGTGCCGGGGACTGTGCAGTAACAAACTGTATTATTATTTATACTTTATACGATTCCCCAAGTAATCACTTATTGCCTGCTGTTAAAGGTATTTCTTAATCTCCTCCACCTTATTAAGCCGTTCCCAGGGAAGATCAATATCTGTCCTGCCAAAGTGTCCGTAAGCTGCGGTCTGTCTGTAGATAGGTTTTCTTAAATCCAGTTCATTGATAATCGCCGCCGGCCTTAAGTCAAACACCTTATCTATGATTTCAACGATTCTTTCATCGCTGATCTTACCGGTGGCAAAAGTATCTACCGCAATGGATACCGGTTTTGCCACGCCGATAGCATAGGCAATTTCCAGTTCGACCTTTTCGGCAACCCCGGCTGCAACCAGGTTCTTGGCTGCCCATCTGGCCGCATAGGCAGCCGAACGGTCTACCTTTGTAGGGTCCTTGCCGGAAAAGGCGCCGCCGCCATGCCTTCCGGTCCCGCCGTAGGTATCTACAATAATTTTTCTTCCTGTTAAACCGGCATCCCCCTGAGGGCCTCCAATTACAAAGCGTCCGGTTGGATTAACGTAATATTTTGTGTTTTCGTCCAACAAGTGAGAGGGAATTACTTCTTTAATAATGTATTTAATTACATCTTCTTTGATCTGTTCCAGGGTTACCTCTTCACTGTGCTGGGTTGAGATGACAATCGTATGGATTCTTGCCACATTGCCGGACTCGCCAAATTCTACCGTAACCTGGGATTTGCCGTCGGGTCTTAAGTACTTAAGAGTTCCGTCCTTTCTCACCTGGGCCAGTTTTCTGGCAAGCCTGTGGGAAAGGATATGGCAGGCGGTAAGTATTCTGTGGTTTCATTGGTGGCATAACCGAATATAATACCCTGATCCCCGGCACCGGTTCCAAAATCCTCCTTTACTCCCTCCTGTTTGGATTCATAAGCCTTGTCAACTCCAAGTGCGATATCCGCGGACTGCTCATCTATGGAGGTAAGAACTGCAATGGAATCTGCATCAAATCCGCCGGCATCTCCCGTATATCCTATATCCCGGATGGTATTGCGGACTATTTTTGAAATATCAACATATGCGTTGGTAGTAATCTCCCCAACTACCAAAGCCAGACCCGTAGCAACGGTAGTTTCCGCCGCCACTCTGGAATAGGGATCCTGTTCAATTAAGGCATCCAGGATGGCATCGGATATCTGGTCTGCAATTTTATCCGGATGTCCTTCAGTAACTGATTCTGATGTAAATAATCTTCCCATTTGATTTTCCTCTTTTCTGAAATTTTGCTTATGTCTTATACTAACCATTGATCAGGAGACTGCCTAACTCCTCCAGTAAGGAAACCGCTCCCGCATATCCGATATCCGTACGGTCTATGATCACTTTGTTATAAGCCGGATAAGATACAATATAGTTTGGTATCCCTCGCTTCTTTGCAATCCGGTTTTCAAGGCCGCTTCCAAATATGATTTCGGCATTGCTGTTTTCAATAATTTTGTCTACTTCGCTGCTGTCTTTGGTAAAATAAACCTGATTTGCATATTTTCCGGCGGGTATATCCCCTGTCTCTCTTTTATCTTCACCGGAGGCATCTGTAATAATGGCCGCCTCCACCTCAAAGCCTAAATACTGGGTCAGAAATGCGGCGTACCGGTTGACTGTACTCTCATCTCCTACAATTGCCGCGGTTTTCTGAAAATCATAGTCGTAATAGGCTTCCACAATCTGTTCCAGTGCATGAGTAAAATGTGCTTTTTCCTCCGCCAGATAATGCTCCGTTTTTTCAGTATCAAGCTCTAATTGATTTGCAACGCTCCGAAGAAAATCACCTACTGCTGCTTCTGAAAGACCTATTTCCGGATAATACAGATAAGGTGTTCCGAATCTCTCTTCCGCTTTTTTAACTGCCTCCAGCCCCCATTTGGATACTGCTATATTAAGTTCTGCCCTGGGAATCTCTTTCCAGCTGCCAATATCTTGGGCAAAGCCGAACAGAGTATTGGCTTTTATACCGATATTGCCTAAAATCCTCTGCAGTTCTTTTAAGTTCCCCTGCCAGAAGATATCCTGCTTCGGCAGAATACCAAACAGATTGACAAGGCCCTTTTCCTTTCCGGAATCCGTTGTATTAAAGGGAAACTGGGTAAGGATCGCGTTTAGGATACCCTCATATCCGGTAAACTGATCTCCTTTAAAACCGGCGGCTTTATAATAAACGGCAGTTTCACCCTGATCAATTATTTCCTGGGTCATGGAAATAATATCATCCCCTACCATTTCCGCTTCACAGCCGGATATGGTCACGTATAAGTCACCCTCTATGACTTTCACCGTGTTTTTAATCTGTTCCCTTAACCTTGAAGTTCCTCCGAAGATAACCTGCTTTTCATATACATTGGAATTAGGAATGGAATATCCCTTTAAATATCCCGTATTGCCGCTTCCCGCTTTTCCTGACAGATAATTCTGGATTCCGCATCCCGGTGTGGTGTGCAGGATGGGGACGACCCCTTTGATTTCTGTGATGGTCTGGAGTGCTCCCTGAAGGTTACACCCGTATCTGCTTTTTTCTAAACTTTCCGGCATCTATTTCACCTCCTGCTTAATGTACCAGTTTGCACTTCTCTTTAACCAGGATTCCTTATAGGGAGGTTTTGTATTTTCCGCCAGATAATCCGCAAAACCTGTTCTCTTTTCCAGCTTAAGAATTGCCTGAATCAGCTGGATAGCGCCTTTATAGCCGTACAGAATTTTATTTGTCACCGATATGGGAAGAATTCCAAGACTTGCGGCCAGTCCTGCGTGTTCAACCCCTCCGATATAAAAATCCGGTTTGTTCTTAACAAAGAGATTCGCCAGTTCAAAAGGCTGGCCATCACCCACTTGGATGAATACCTCCTCAGGCAGCGTTTTTAACTTATCCTGGTTCAACCTGTCTATATGACTAAAAGCAAGCCCGGTTACTTCTCCCCCCAGCCCCTCTATGAATTCAACAAGACCGGCGGCTGCCCCTGCATTTAGATCTATAAATACTTTCTTTCCGGCAAGAGGTTTTTTACTTATGTATTTCTTCACCCTTTCTTCCTCTGCTGCAATGAGCTTTATTACCTTTTCCTGTACTCCGGCGGCTTTGCCAAGTTCCAGCAGCCATTCACCGGTTCCTCTTATTCCGATGGGTACGGGGCTTTTAATAACCGGTATCCCGAATTTTTCGTTTAACCCGTTAATCAGTACGTCCGCTTCGTCATCCGCCACCGCAATAGATGCTTTGGCAAGTCTTGCCCGTTGAATATCCTCTATCCCGGCAAACTGTGGTATGACATTATAACTTATGTTCAGTTCCTCAAGTAAACGGGTAAGCTCCTTTACGGCACTTTCATTTTCCGTAATACTGATAAGGTTGATAAATTCTTCTCCCCTTACCGGAGCCGGAATGTTCCTGTCTTCTTCCTCCGGTTTTTCTATTTCAGAGTGGACGCTGTTTTCACCGATATACCTTGCCAGACTGTGAAGTACAATGTCGGTACCGTTAATTCCTGCTTTTGTCTTAAAGCCATCCGTATAAACAGAAATTATTTTTGTATCCAGTTCTTCTTCCAGCTCCAGTATAATGGAGTTAATATCATCATTATTAATTGCCACTACCGGGGTCGATACCACGAATATGACATTGGGTCTGTATTTGTTATAGACCGTTTCGATGGTCTTTCTTAATTTATCATCACCGCCCATTATGGTATCTCTCTCGTTTAAATCCGTGGAATACCAGGTTCCTTCCGCCCTTTCCTTATAGAAATACAATTCCGCGGCACTACAGCCTATGGCCCCGTGCAGAATCACGGGTGCATTTTTTATCCGGCTTAGTAAAGCCAGTGCATGTATGATTTCATCTTTATTTCCCTGGGAGAAAGTGCGGATCCGCTGCCTTATCTCCGTTACACTTAAGTCTTCCAAAAGCACCTTGCTGCTTCCCTGATAGGCTGTAAGGGCAGACGCTCTCTTTTCCCTGGATATGACCTTTTTTTCTTCCAATAATCCCATGTCTTCCTCCTGGTTTCCCCTGATTTTATTCCGGTATACCGGCCCTTAAAAGGGAATGGCTGTATTTTTCTACAGGCAATGCGGCTCTCTTTAACCGGCACAACGTTCTGAATTTATCTGCATAATTTACTAAAAATTTTTCTAAATACCAGCCGCACCGGCCAGTACACCGGTTTCCAGATCATAGATCTTATCTCCCCATTCTTTGGCCCAGTCTCTTAATTCCGTTACGGCAATGGGGTTGGGAACCACCAGGTCTTCACTTTCAGCTATGTGTTTTGCCAGGTTTCTGTATAAGTCTGCATGGGGATCTTCCGGATGGGCTTCAATTACGGTTTTACCGTATAACTCACTCTGGGATACCACTAAGGAACGGGGTATATAAGCTGCTGCCCTGGTTCCTGTGCGGTCTGCAAAATCGTTGATAATAGCTTTGGAATAGCCGGCGGATAAACCATTACCGATAATACCGCCCAGTTTTGCACCGCCGGAGGGTGCATATTTATTGATAGCCTTAAATAAATTATTGGCGGCATAAATTGCCATAAAGTCGGAGGAACTAACCACATAAGCCCTGTCGGTTATTCCATCCCGGATAGGAACCGCAAAACCACCGCACACTACATCACCTAAAACGTCATACAGAACATAATCCGGTTTAAACTCTTCAAAAAGATTTAATTCCTGAAGCAGTGATACCGCCGCATTAATTCCCCTTCCGGCACAGCCTACACCGGGTACCGGACCTCCGGATTCAATACAGAGAATTCCCCGATAACCCACTGCCGACACATCCTCCAGATGAATGTTTTTCCCTTCCCTTAAACTATCAAGGACTGTAGGCAAATAATTATTGCCTCTTAGGGTATTGGTGGAATCACTTTTCGGATCACAGCCAATCTGGATTACTTTGTAACCGGCTTCCGCGAGAGCTGCGCTGATATTGGAGGTAGTGGTGGATTTTCCGATACCGCCTTTCCCGTAGATTGCAATGTGTTTACCTATTTTTTTGCTCATTCCTGTTCTCCTTTAATTAAAAAGGAGGCCTTAGAACGCAGAATCTCCTTTTACTCTCTGCCTCTAAAACCTCCAGTTGTCTGGTTAGTTTTATTCTTATTCTATTTTCATTACCTAAACAGGCTGTTAAAACCGCCTTTTCTATTCTCCAGTCTTCCTTGGTCGAATTTATGAAGTTGATTATAGTTTTCCTCTTATGAAATGTCAATTACCCAACACGAACCTGTAAACATTTTCGTGGTTACAGATAAATATTATCATATATTCTTATCGGTATTATAAGAATTAAGGATTTGCTCCGGTTTATTTCTTACCTCCGGATGCTATGAAGACGCTTTAGTCTTTAAGGATATGCCCCGATGGACTGACTGCCCAGATCATTTAATGTAATATACAAAAACCTGCCACTGGTAAACATAAATTTACCCGTGGCAGGTTTTGACCAGAGTCTCTATAAATGCCAAATCATATTGATACCTTCTTGTACCGCTTAATTCCGGCCGATGATATCCATTTTACTCCTACGACAATTAATTTAAGCCTGAGTATGAAAGTAATAACACTATAACCGCTATGCCAGCTCATAGATAAACTGACGGATAATACCTCTTGTAAAATAGCCGGCGGTTTTATAAAGAAACCGTCTTATATTATAATGGGCATTTTCATCCGCATTATCCGAAATGACACGGAATACGGCAAAATCCACGCCAAATTCATAACATACCTGGGCTACGGCTGATCCTTCCATCTCTACGCACTGAAGATTCTCAATCTGAGAATTCAGTGTGTTTATCTTATTCTTATCCGAGATAAACTGATCCCCGCTGGCAATGGTGCCAACCACGATTTCAGGAACGGTTATACCGAACTCCTGCAATATACCTGTATCAACTTCCTCCGGCATCCGGTGCTTTATATAATGATAAGCAGATTCTCTGGCTTGCTGTATAAGGCCGGGTTTTACCTCAAAATAGATTTTCTTCAGGAGAGGAATCTCAAATCTTAGCGCACCGGGTATTCCGCTTGAATCCATATCATGCTGGACCAATTGATCTGCGATGACAATATCTCCTATCTTTCTTTCTGCATTGCCGCCTCCAGCCACTCCCGTAAATAAAACCAGCTCTACACCATAATGCTGTATCAAAGTGGTAACCGTAGAAGCGGCCGCAACTTTTCCGCACCTGGAATATACCAGGATAACCTGTTTTCCGAATAGGTTTCCCTGGTAATACGTCCTCATGCCTATCGTTTCTTCCGACAAGATTTCAATCTCCTCCATCAGAAGTTTTACTTCTTCTTCAATTGCACCAATAACACCAATTTTCATGTTTTTTACCTTTCCGTAGTTAAATCATTGCTGTTGCTATGCTTAAATTCAATCACCTAATGCAAGCCTTCCAGACAGTCTTTCAAGTTGTATAGGAATCCCTATTACTTTATACAATGAAAAAAGGTTTTAGTAACAGAACACATTCTATGTCCTGCTTCTAAAACCTCCGGCTGTCCGGTCAGTTTTTACCAATTTTACCTATTGCATTGGCTATTCTCTCTGCCTGTATAGTGCTTATCCGTCTTTATCTTCCGCCGCCCATATAATAAAGACATTCCACTACATCCTTATCTTTAATAACATAGGTTCCATAATCGGCACGTGAGATAATATCCTCATTTACCTGTACCGTTACATACTCCTGCATTTCCACATAGCCCTGCTCCAGCAGTCCCTGTATGGTAATTTCCCCTTCAAAGGAAGTCTCTTTGCCGTTTAAAATTATAGTCATTTTCAAACTCCTTTCTATTTCCGGCATACCGCTGTTTTTCTGCCCTATTACAAACAGTAAGTTCACCGATTCATTACTCTGTTTATCCCACTTCTTTTATATACTTATTTCATCACATTAACTACTTATCTCTGTCTGCAATACTGCAGGCAGCAATTTCATAATCAATTAGTTCCTGGATCGTTGGATTTTCTCCGCAGATTCCGCATTTTTTATCCTGTCCCAGCTTAACCTTGCGGAACTCCATCTTTTTTGCATCATAGGTTAAGAGATGGCCGGTCAGCAGACTGCCCACACCGGTTATGTATTTAATGGCCTCCGTAGCCTGAATGGTACCAATCACACCTCCCATAACTCCTAAAACACCGGCCTGCTGACAGGTAGGCACCACATCCGGCGGAGGCGGATTCTTAAATACACAGCGGTAACAGGGACCTTCTCCCGGAACATAGGTCATGGTCTGTCCCTGGAATCTTATGATCCCGGCATGGGAAAAGGGCTTTTTTAACATAACACATGCATCGTTGATTAAAAACTTTACCGGGAAATTATCCGTACCGTCCAGAATAAAATCATAATCCTGATCCTTAATGATATCTTTGATATTCTCTGCCGTAGCCCTCTCCTGGTAAGTGATGACATTTACATCCGGATTGATAGCGTTGATGCTCTCTCTGCCGGATATTACTTTAGCTTTGCCTACATCGGCACTGCTGTGAATGACCTGGCGCTGTAAATTGGATAAATCCACCGTATCCCCGTCCACGAGACCGATGGTGCCGACTCCTGCCGCTCCAAGATAGAGGGCAGCAGGTGCTCCCAGCCCGCCGGTTCCTATAATAAGTATCTTTCCATTCAGCAGCTTCTCCTGTCCTTTTACACCGATATCCTCGAGGATAATATGCCTTGAGTAACGTTCAAGCTGTGCATTTGTAAAATTCATATGGACTCCTAACCGTGCCAAACACCCGCACTAATCATATTTTACTAGGGTGTGTCTGAAAACTGCTTGAGCCGGGCTGAATGTTCCACTTTGTGGGAGACAAGGAGCGATTTTGGGGACGTAGCGGGTCTACGTTCCCAAAATCGCGCGCGGTATTCCGCAAAGTGGACGTTCAGAACGGTGCAATGAGTTTTCAGACACGTCCTAAGGAATACAAGACATCCCTGTCTGTATTTTTGCCTATATTTCTGTTAACAATATTTCTCACTAAAATGGCGAGCTGGTGAAGGTTTTCCTTTAACAGGTAGGCACAGCAGCCATTTTTCATAGCAAATTTAATGCTTTCCGGCGATACATCCTCCGAAACAATAATAAACGGTGTCTCAGGCGAGATTTTGTTTCTGGTAAACAAAGCCTGGATTGCATTAAAATGCGGTGTTGAGTTATCCGATAAAATAATATCCCATTTCTTCTCCAGGGCATGTATCATGGATTCCTCACTGCTTACAAACAGGCTCTCCACAAGAAAACCTCCCCGTTTTAATTCAAGGACATTCAAATCGGCAATATATTTAAATTCTTCAACAATTAAAACTTTGATTTCCTGCAATTCTAAACCCCTTTCGCCTTATACAATTATTCGTTACTCTATCCCTTCTTATGTCAGGTCTGCTTTTACCGGTATGTCCCTTAGTTTAATCAGCCCTCACTAAGACCGTCTTTCACCACCTCTATGGTGTAAGTACCGTCATTATTATTTTCCAGGTTTATAACCTTATGTTTCTCATTTTTTAAACTTCTGGGGACATTCTGAATAGCCTCCCCTTCATTTAATTTAATCTGAAGAATCTGTCCGTAATCCAGCTCCTCCAACGCAACCTTTGTCTTAACAAAAGTTATGGGGCAGACTACATCGGTTATATCCACAAAACCGTCCGGCTTTCTTTCACTCATGATAACTCCTTTCCGATATGCTTTGACATACCATCAAATCAGCAAATGGTTGACATTTCTTACAGTTTATACCTTAACTGATTGCATTCTCTAACTTTTCCTTTAATTTATCTATACCGATTCGGTCAATGGTGAAACGGAACCGTTCGCCCTGCCTACCATGTTCCTTAAAAAATTCAATCGCCGCATCAATGACCTGGAAGAGAGTTTCCTTCTTCGTGATCAACGGTATTAAGGACTGTCCAGAAACAATGGTATTCCCAAATAACCCTCCGAAAGAAGTAAGGTAGCCGCTTACACCGCTCCAGTTGTCCAAAGGGCAGGATTTTACACATTTACCGCAATAAATACACTTATCTTCTTCAAATACAAGCTTTTTACCGTCCTTGTCCACGTGGATACTCTTTGACGGACAGACTGCTTCGCAAAGGCCGCAATAAGTACAGCCGGCTGATTCCCAAACCGGCTGCAAGCCGCCTTTTATGCCAAGATCATTCTCTTCTGCCTTTAAACAGTTATTCCGGCAGCCGGTAATTCCGATTTTAAACTTATGAGGAAGATCCTTTGCAAAATATTTTGCATCCAGTTCCTTTGCCAGATTGCTGGTTTCAATCAGACCGCTGGTGCAGATGCCGTTTCCCTGACAGGCCGTTATGGTTCTGACCCTGGGGCCGCAGGCACCGGGCTGCAGATCCACTTCAGCCAGTTCTTCCTTAACTGCATTAATATCCTTAAAATCAATAAACGGTATTTCAATTCCCTGCCTGGATGTCATATGTACATAACCTTTTCCATACTTATCCGCAATTTCACTAATCTTTGCTATCTGTCCGGCGTTTAACTGTCCTCCGACTACCCTTAAACGCAGTGAGAATTTTCCTGCCTGTATCTGCCGCATAAAGCCGCCTTTTTTCAGCTCTTTATATGCCTGTTCATCCATGTCTTTACCTCCCGGCTACTATTACTAATCCCGCTTTGTCAGGTTTCATATTATAACAGTCATTATAAAGTGCCTGCACTTATCTGACAATGTGACTATCTTTAGGTTTTAGTCAGAGAATCTTTAGCTTTTCGAATGGGAAATTGACTTTCTGTAAATACAAATTTATGATTGACAGATAGAAGAACTCATTATATAGTTTAATTATATTATTCCTATAAGAATATAGGTATAACTCAAATATTTACTCCTGCTAACTAATTCGTTCTTCTTTACCAGTATTAATCTGCTGGCTATCCTTATAAATAATAAGATGCGAGGGAATTTATATGATTATATTTAAAGAAGAACAAATTAAGGATTTATTTGCCTACTGTACAGACGGGCTTCCAAATGAAAGCTGCGGCCTTCTTGCTGGAATAATTGATAATGGGGTTAAAACCGTAACTCAGGTATATTATCTGCAAAATACAGACCAGAGCCCGGAGCATTTCTCCATGGATGTAAAGGAGCAGTTTAAGGTAATATCCCAGATCCGGAAAAGTAACCTGCAGTTACTTGGAAATTTCCACAGCCATCCTGCCACTCCTTCCAGGCCCTCTGAGGAGGATATCCGGCTGGCTTTTGATCCTGATTTAAGCTATGTTATTATCTCCTTACAGGATAAGGAGCAACCGGTTATAAACAGCTTCAATATTAAAGGTAACCTGGCAGACAAAGATCAATTACAGATTGCGGAGTGATTACTATCAGTACTTTTGAAGAGGAACAGAAAGTGGAAAATAAAATACCCGGAGCCCGAAAGCCCAGTAATGATTTAAAGATATTTAACTCCAGCATTTCCCATGAAATCAAGGCACCCATCCGCGCCATCGACGGTTATGCAAGAATTTTTCTTGAGGATTACAGCAGCACCATAGACGAAAGCGGCTTAGAGCTTATACAAAATATCCGCAGTATCTGCACGGATACTTTAGTTTTGGTTAATAAGCTGTTAGAGTATACCAAATTTGCTGAGATTGATCCCATTAAAGAACCTGTGGATTTAAAGGAAATGATACATACTGTTTTTTACGAGCTAGTCGGGAGTTATACCCAGAATGACAGGATGGAGCTGCAATATGAAGGCTGCCTTCCCATTATATTAACCGATCGTTTTTTGATGAAACAGATAATCACCAATATTATCTCCAATTCCTTAAAGTTCACCCGGGGGAAAAGCCACGCTGTCATAACTGCCGGATACCGCTATGATGACCCCCAGCCGGTATTTTATATAAGAGACAACGGCGTGGGTTTTGATATGAAGTTTTCTGAGAATCTGTTTGGAATGTTTCAAAGAATGCACTCGTTAGACGATTTTGAAGGCAGCGGACTGGGCCTTGCTCTGGTAAAAAAAATGATTGAAAGCCTGGGCGGCTGCGTGTGGATTACCGGTGAAGTCGGAAAAGGTGCCTGCACTTATTTTACCATTACTCATGAAGATATTCTGAAATGAACAGGATTACACTTGGCCTTTGAGAAGAAAATAATCCGCCGTAGTGTAAGAGTAAGGATGTAATCTGTGATATGGGTTCAGAAAAGAGGTTAGGATGTATAAGACGCTTATAGTAGATGACAGAGAAATCTTTTTAATGGAATTAAAGAGGATGCATATATGGGGAAATACCTCCGGTTTTTTGATTGCCGGTAAGGCTAACAATGGACGGCAGGCCCTGGAAATATTGCGTGATTCCCCTTACGATCTGGTGATTACCGATATCCGCATGCCAATCATAGATGGCTTACAGCTGCTGCATGAAATCAAAAATGAAAATCTCTGTCCCTGTGTCATCTTATTAAGTGAATACAGCGAGTTCCAGTATGCCCGCCAGGGTATTATCTACGGTGCTTTCGATTATCTGATTAAACCTGCCAATGAAAAAGAATTAGCACCCCTTCTCAATAGAGTGAGAAAATTCCTGGATAACCTTCCTGCCAAGAAAGCTTCTCTCCTTAGCTTAAATGATCCGGAGGAAGAAGCCTGGTCCTATCCCGTTTCTGAAGAAAAAACACTGATCCGCTATTTCAAAGATAAGGACATTGCTTTGGTAGCTTTATTCCAGACCACCTTGGAACATATCTACGAAATAATGGGAGATAATCTGATTAAAGCCGATCTGATGATTAAAAAACTTTACCATAATATAATTACTGAAGTCTATAATGAATATGCCTGGCTGTCCCAATATGTCCATATACACTATTTTGAAGAAATTGATTATATCCGGGAGGGAGAGGCGGATGCGATTAAATCTTTCTATGTGAGGAAGATAACGCATCTGCTGCAGTTTATTATCCGGCTGGAGCCCCCGATTCATGACAATACTCTGAAAGAGATCATCACCTATATTCTGGAACATCCGGAAGCTGATCTGAAATTAAAAGTTCTGGCAGCCAGGTTTTTTATTAATAATACCTATTTAAGCAATACGTTTTTTACTAAAACCAGAATTCACTTTAATGATTATATCACTGTTATTAAGATGACACGGGCGGAATACCTTTTTAAATATACGGATCAAAAGATCTATGAAATCAGTTACCGGCTGGGTTATAAGGATATTAACTACTTTTCCAAACAGTTTAAGAAAATCTATGGCCTGAGTCCAACCGAATACCGGAATAATGAGATTATCGACTATCAGATATAATATATAAGCCGGGGCATACTGCTAGTCTTTATAACCAGCAATATGCCCCGGCTTATTCTTACCGATATTTTATACCATCTGCCAAGGCAGCATTAAATTTATCTGTTAACGATTCAAGTTTTAACGATAAATTTTGTGAAAGAATATCATCCCATATATGAATAAACGATGAAGGTTCTTTAACACCCAAAGATTAATATGGCTGTAATTTCAATCAGTGGCATCCCAGTTTTTCGTGATCCATAACCCGGATTGCAAGCGGAAGTAAACTTCCTCCCACCAGATTCCCTAAGGCTATCACAGTTATGTATAAGAGTGCCTTTCCATTCCAGGCATTGGCCAGGGAGAAATAAAACATATCCGCAATACTGTGCTCAAAACCGGATAAGATAAATACCATAATCGGAAGAATCAAAGCCAGATGTTTACCTACGCTGTCCTTAATGGTCTGAAAACCAATCACCGCAATACACATCATAATCCCGCAGAGTATAGCCATAATAAAGGTACTGTAAATCGTATCCGACAGTTTTAATGCCACCATCTCACTGGTATGCTCTACCAGTTTAACCATTTTGGTTCCCCGGTATAAATATCCCATACCTACGGTTCCTGCCGCATTGCCCAAAATAACAATTAATACCGTTATTAAGAACTTCGGTTTTTCGTTGGGTATGTAACACACCTTACCCGTATACAAATTCAACCCAAAGGTATATATGGTAAATAACCCGATGGAAAAGAGAAAAGCTCCTGCTATATGATTTTCCAGGGTCAGGTAAATCGTACCTCCAATACTGATTGCTATACCTGCCATAACTGCTTTTATAAATGTTTTCATAAATGTATCATCCTTTATTTATCCTTGCCTAATCAGGCTGTATTCAAAACCACCAAACATTATATCACAGCCTTACGAAAATATATACTGTAAACATTTGTAATGATAGATATTATCAAAAGACCTATTATCAAAAAAGTATGTATACCGTGAGCCAGCTTAGCTCCGAATTAACTTGAACATCCTACCGGGATATCCGATGAAAACCGTCTCTCGCACGCTTATATTATGAGCCGCTTTCTGGCTCCCCTTAACCATAAATCAAGCCGGATACTCTTGGGATTCCTACTTTCATCTCCAAAACTACCGGCCTGAATTATTATTTTGTACCCGTTACATACCGTAAGCCCACTTACGATACATCGGATATAAGGCATTATTATTAATGTCGTTGTTAAATAAGAAGTATTAATTGTCATCGCTTACTTAGCATAAATATCTGCAAGCAGATTTTATTTACCACGGGTGACCTTTAAGGTATCTGCTTTTACGCTCTTTACTTAGGTCAAGCTGAACTTGTCATGAACGGCTCTCATAGCCTTCTCAACATAAATTTCATCAATCAGAACCGTAACCCTGATTTCGGAAGTGGAAATCATCTTAATGTTAACACCTACATCGTACAATGCTTCAAACATTTTAGCTGCTACACCGGCGTTGGACATCATTCCGGCACCAACGATGGATACTTTGGCAACGGATTTCTCCACATCGATCTTCTGACATTTCAGGCTTCCGGATCTGTGACGTTCTAAAATTTCAACGGCCTCCTCCAGACAGTCTTCGTTTACGGTAAAACTGATATCCTTGGTGCCGTCACGGCCTACCGACTGCAGAATGATATCCACATTAATATTATGTCTTGCAAGATGATTAAACAGTTTAAAAGCCACACCAGGTTGATCTTCCAGTCCGATTACTGCGATACGGGCAGTATTTTTATCTGCAGCTACGCCGCTTATAAGCATTTTTTCCATTTTAACTTCCTCCTTCACTACGGTTCCTTCTGATAAATTTAAACTAGAACGTACTACTAACTGTACTCCATATTTTTTAGCCATTTCAACAGATCTGTTATGCAATACTCCGGCTCCTAAGGATGCCAGCTCCAGCATTTCATCATAGGTTATTTCATCTAATTTTCTGGCATCGGGAACTAGTCTCGGATCGGCTGTAAATACACCGTCCACATCCGTATAAATTTCACAGGCATCTGCATTTAAGGCTGCGGCAAGAGCTACTGCAGTTGTATCAGAACCGCCCCGTCCAAGGGTGGTATAATCATCAAATTTGTTAATACCCTGGAACCCGGTAATCAATACTACTTTCTTGTTTTCCAGTTCATTTCGGATTCTTTCCGAATCAATCCTCTTAAGTCTGGCATTGCCGTATACGGAAGTAGTATGCATTGCTACCTGAAATGCATTTAAAGATACGGCCGGAACTCCCAAAGAATCCAATGCCATGGCCATTAACGCCACGGAAACCTGCTCTCCGGTGGTTAACAGCATATCCATTTCCCTTTTTGAAGGGTTCGGATTAATATCCTTTGCCTGGGCTAAAAGCACATCCGTTTGTTTCCCCATAGCAGATAATACAACTACTACTTCGTTGCCTTTTTTGTAATCTTCGATGATTCTTCTGGCAACATTAAAAATTCTTTCTTTATCGGCTACCGATGTTCCACCGAACTTTTTAACAATAAGCATACGCTGCCTCCTATTTTCATTTTTGCTCGAATCTGCGGTCACCGCCCACAGTCTGAAGTTGTTCTATTTTTAAATTAAT
>JAEZSL010000024.1 GCA_023443925.1 Bacillota bacterium
CATATTAAATTAAAGTAATCTTTGAATTCCGGAGCGCTTCTGGAGCGAAAAGGGGTCTTTTCTTCAACAGTCAAATTGACATCTATAACACGTTTAACGGTACCAGGTCTTGGAGTCAGAACGATGATCCGGTCAGCCATGGAAACGGCTTCTGATATATCGTGGGTAATTAATATAGCGGTTTTCTTTTCTTTACGGATGATTCCCCAGATATCATCGGACACTTCGATGCGGGTTTGATAATCCAGAGCTGAAAAAGGTTCGTCAAGAAGTAAAATATCCGGTTCCAGCAATAAAGTCCGGATTAAGGCTGCACGCTGCCTCATACCTCCTGAGAGTTCCGAAGGTCTGGCATTTTTAAATGTGATTAAGCCATAGGTGGTAAGCATGTCGTTAATTAATACATAACTGCTTTCCGTTAATTTATGCTGGATTTCTAAGCCCAGAGTCAGATTTCGCAAGGTAGAACGCCATTCCAACAGATGATCCTTCTGCAGCATATAACCAATATTTTTGCCGGATGATTTTATAGCTTTATTATCTATATAGATATCGCCGGTGTCAGGGGTGATGAGCCCTGCTATCAGAGATAAAAGTGTTGATTTACCACATCCACTGGGTCCGACAATTGCGAGGAATTCACCGTCATTTACTTGAAGGGACACATCTGTCAGCGCAGGTGTCTCGCCTTCCAAACTATGGTAGTTATAACTTACGTGGTCAATTCTTAATAGTTCTCCCATATATTCCTCCTAGTTTTGTTATACTGTATTATATGAAAACAGAATTCATAGGGTTACTTGTAGAAAAATATAAATATTGTGGGAAAAAAATAAAAATATTATAAAATATAAATAAATAAGCCGTGAATAACAACAAAAAATCTGTTGCATAATCGTAACAAATCGGGTAAAATAAGGGAGTAGTTGTTTACATAATACAGAAATGTAAGAGAATTACAACTTTTATATAAATAAAATTAAAGGAGAAAGATACATAATGAGGGATTTTGTTATTACGGCAGATTCTAACTGTGATTTACTACCGGAATATATTAAAGAAAAAAAGATAGGAATTATACCCCATTATTATGATATTAACGGCATTACTTACGGAGATGAAATAAATTTAACCCCTAAAGAATTCTATGATAAAATGAGAGAGGGCCTGATGCCTACGACAATGGCCAGTAACCCTGCTGTTATCCGCGAAACCTTTAAAAAGTACGTGGATCAGGGGCTTGATGTACTTCATATCAGCTTTTCCTCCACTCTAAGCGGAGGCCATAGCAATGTTGCAACCGGAGCCATCGAAATTTGTGAAGAAAATCCGGGAGCAAAGATCTTTGTTCTGGATTCTCTGAATGCATCCATGGGGGAAGGTCTGGTCATTATGAAGGCGGTGCAGTTAAAGGAAGCCGGCAAAGGAATTGACGAAATAGCCGAATGGATCGAGGCGAATAAGCTGAAGTTTGGAGTACAGTTTACCGTTAATGATCTGTTTCATCTGCAAAGAGGCGGAAGAGTCTCTAAGATGACAGCCATTGTGGGCAGCATGATTAATGTTAAGCCTATATTGGTAATTAACAATGATGGTGCCCTTGTTCCGGCCGGTACGGTCAGGGGGCGCAAGAAATCCCTGTCAACCATCGTAAGTAATATGGAAGCCCAGTTAGGAAATCAAAAACAGAAAGATAATACGATATGCGTAGTTCACGGGGATGCTTTGGAGGATGCGGAATATGTTGCAGGCCTGATCAGAGAAAGGCTCCATACGGACAATATCATAATTAATAGTATAAGTCCCAGTATCGGTGCTCATTCCGGTCCGGGTGCCATTGGTATCTGTTATTTTGGAACAGGAAGATAAGATTATGTTATGAATCAATTCATAATTTGTATCATAAATTAAGAAAGCCATATTACTGGATACTGTGTGGTAGCTGTAATAGGCTTTCTTCTTTTTTGATGCTGCTAGTTTTTTAGGTCTGTTTGTTGGAATCATTATTAAAATACATACATTTTTATTTCTCGTAAAAAATTATATGAAATTACCTGCACCTAAATTCTAACAATTAACCTAATTATATAAATCATCCATTCGTTTTTTTATTCTATCATACCGCCTTTCGGTTTCTTCTAAATCAATAGAAATAGTACCTGCTTCAATCAAGAGACAGTCACCTTCATGGCAGCCTTTCGGAAGGCTGGTTATCTTCATTTCATGGCATGTTCCGTCATCATATTCCAATATTGCCATATTACCTTCAAAACGATCTATAATTGCTTTCATTGAAAACCTCCCTCACAACCCTGTCAGCTGACGATTATATTTTATTCCGGCGGGTTACAAACGGTACAGGGGGTTAATCCCAGAGCGTCTGCTTCCTTAAGGCTTATAACTGTTTTTCCTGAGCTGACATAGGAACAGTCAGCCGTATGATATTTCCTTCCGCTTTTGGTTATGTAAACGGTAATTTCGCCGGGGCCTTCTTTTTCTATACTTGTATTAGAAGCCCTGTAGTCATATGCAGCCGCATCAATTGTTATTTTCTTACCGTCACTGAACGCTGTTATGGTACCATTTTCATCGGTACGGTAAATTTGAGTACCGTTCTCTATAAGCATTTGCAGGGTACTGTCGGCCGGATGACCGTAGCTGTTATCTTTACCTACGCTGATAACTGCATAATCCGGATTTACTGCTTGTAACAATTCTTTCGTGGTACTGGTATCTGAGCCGTGATGACCAGCCATATAAATATCTGATTTTAAGGATATGCCATTACCCAGAATATCTTCCAACGCTTCTTTTTCGGTATCACCTATAAACAGGAAGGCATTATTACCGTTGGTCAGCTTGATGGCTATGGAAGAATTATTATTATCCTCATACTCCCTGCCGGGAGAAAGAAGAATAAAAGAAGCTTTACCGATAAAATAAGTATCGCCTACCTTGGGACGGGTGATTCTAAGCCCTTTGTCTTTCATGGCAAGTAAAAGATTTTCAAAGGTTTTCGTCGTATGTGTTTTAGCCGGCATCAATACGTTTCCTATTTGAAAGGTATTAATAACTTCCGCTGCACCTCCGATATGGTCTGCATCAGGGTGAGTCCATATCGCATATTCCAGCTTTTTAACTCCCTTTTTTCTTAAGTGGTTTATCACGGTATCTGCTTCACCGGCTTTTCCGGCGTCAATCAGCATATATTTTCCGTCTGATTCGATCAGGACACTGTCGCCCTGACCGACATCAATATAATCTATCTCCTAATTACTGCCGACTGCGGTATCCGGAGGGTCAGAATCCATAAAATAATAGGCTGAGATAGCAGTAATTAGGATTAGCAGTAAAATAATTATGGATTTCTTTAAATTTCTCATTATGTCCTTTCCGTTAACAGGAGAGCAGTGGGGCAGTCCTCAATTATCTTTGGAATTTGCATGTAATTATTTCAACAAAGCTTTCTAATGTAATAGCATATTGAGTTATACATATTTCCTAATAAATTCTCCGTATTCATTTAGCATATAATCCTTCATTCTTGTGAGAATTGTTTCGCCTTTTTCTTTTGAAGCAAAGGAAGGGTAGCCCAAGTTGCCTACATAACCGGCAGGCTGTGCTTCTATTTTATGAAATAAATATGGCTCAAAATCGGAGTATTCAATGTCACACTCCTTAATTTTCTCCATTTTAACTAATTCGGGAAACAGGTAAAGGGCAATGGAAGTTTCCGCTTCACAGGCATGACGGATACAATCCTGTGATTCAAGGATATCGGAATAGTCGATTTCACCTTCCGGTTCAAGGCATAGAATATTGGGGCCAAGATTTGATAATGCGCGGACGTGAAAAGGATCACCGTGGCATGTTATTATAATAAAAGTCTTAAATCCCTGGGCCTGCCACCAATTGATTATGGAATATAGGGTATCATGCAGCGTTTCTTCTGTTATAGAGGTAGTACCGTTCATTAATCTGTCACAAGGAAGATTGACTCCATAATTTACGGTGGGGGCAATCAGTATACCGGTTTCCGCTGAGAGTATATCAGCCATATATTCCGCTACTTTGGTATCTGTACCTATCGGCAGATGGTTTCCATGCTGCTCACAAGTACCAACAGGTATAATTAAAGAATTGCTTTTTGCTTCCATATAATCTTTAATATCGGCATAGTTTAAATCCATAAGTTTCATATTGCTGTCTCCAATTTAAATAATATTTACGAAAATAATTAAGCGTCCAAAAACTTGGGTTACCAATATTATACAACTTATTGTGCCAAAACTCCAGGCTGAAATGAGTAAATAATCTTTTGACATAAAAAAAATACCCGGAAAAGGGTACCTGGTTTAATATTAAAATATAAGTGTTATTTATCATAGAAGAGCTGGAAAAGGGATTCGAACCCTCGACTTCCTCATTACGAGTGAGGTACTCTACCGACTGAGTTATTCCAGCATTAATTCATAAAAAAATCGAGGTGACGGGATTCGAACCCACGGCCTCTGCGTCCCGAACGCAGCGCTCTACCAATCTGAGCCACACCTCGTTTAAGTTTTATTTGTTCTTTAGTAACTCTTGCCAAGTTATTATGCTACTTTTGAAGTGAAAAGTCAAGAAGAAAATTTACTTTTTTAAATATTTTTTATTTTTGGAAATATTTATACAAAATAGACTATATTTTATTATGACTGAAGAATCAGCAGTTTTGACATTAAATAAGAGATCAGGGTAAAAAAGCACCAAAAAATGTTACAAAAGTATTAAATTTCTTTTGATAAATTGTTTAAAGAGCGAAATTGAATTGAATAAATATACAATAATTTGACGCATTAACGTTGTGGTGTGTAAAAAACATAGGATATATGCACTATGTAGATTATAGTACAAATAAAAGAGTTTGGTTTAGTTTGTTTAAGACGGAATTTGTACGCTGTAGAAAGACAAAAAATTAATTTTTCCATAAGATTTAGAATATTTCTGCAAGTATATACATAAGAAATATATAAATATATAGGAATTGGTTAAACATTGGATAACTTGACAATTTTAGCCAAGGATACTATAATACAGTTATTAATTCTGGGAAAATTATCTAAGTGAAGAGGTATCAAAAGCCACTCACAAGGGAGAAATTTTCTTAAGAATAATATTCATTTAATTACAAGATAAAGCAACGAGGCTTGTAGGCTGTGCTGGGTGAGGGAAGAATCCGATACACATGCCGACGGTCTTTTTCATTATCTGCAGATTAAATGGTGAAATGTGTGCCCGTGGTGCACAAAAAAATAAAAATGGAGGTTATTTATGAAAAGGAAAGTTTTATCTATTCTTCTTGTGCTGTGCATGTTATTATCCTTAGCCGGATGTAAGAGCAAAGACAGTAAAGACACAGTAAGTGAAACAGAAGCAACCGGAGATGCTGCGCAGTCAGCAGAAGCTACAGAGGTACCTGATAAGGTTGTGGCTACCGGTCAATATGATACTTTAGTAATCGGAACAGATACATTTAACGGAGTTTTCAATCCTATGTTCTCCTTTAGTGCATTTGATAATCAGATAACAGACATGGTATTCTCAACGGTGTCCAGGTTAGATCCTACTGGTGCGGTTATTGATAGCGCAGGTCATGTGGAAGCGGAGGAAATTACCGCAGAGGATGGACATACGCAGGTTAAATATACCGTAAGCATAACACCTGGTATGACCTTCTCCGATGGAAAACCGGTTACGATAGATGATGTTATGTTTTACTATTATGTATGTGCAGATCCTACATACGATGGTTCTTCTACATTCTCAACTCTTGATATTGTTGGTTTGAAGGACTACTACTACGATACACCGGATTACTCTGCACAGCTGGAGAAGATAACAAAAGAAGCAAAAGATAAATACTCCCTTGATAAAATCTCTGAAGAAGATTATAAAGCGTTTTTAAGAGATTCAAAATTAGCCGGCTGGTGGGAAGGCATCGACAGCTATGACTGGGTCAGCTACTTAAAAGGTGAAGGTTATGATCCCACCGGTATTGAAAAAGATGAAGAAAAATTATTTGAAATGTTAGTGGATTGTGAATATACAAAATTCCGTGACGGATATGATCCTCAGTCCTACTATCAGGGCAAATTGGAAGATGAATACATAAAAGGTAACTTAGAAGACGGTGTTGATGTGGCTGAAATTTCAGGTATTACCAGAGTGGATGATAATACTTGTACTGTTTTATTTAATTCGCCGAACATCTCCGGTGACAAACAGGTTGCATGGATTCAGATCGTGCCGAAACATTATTACGGTGCAGATTTTACCAAAGGCAACCTGGACGGAATCAAAGCTTTTAACGGAACACCTATGGGTTCAGGACCTTATAAATTTGTAAGCTATCAGGATAATATTGTTTCTTTAGAAGCAAATCCCTCCTATTTTAAAGGAGCACCTAAGATTCCGAATCTTAAGTTCCAGGTAGTTTCGGATGAAGATAGAGTAGACTCGGTAATTAACGGGGATATTGATATAACAGATCCAAAAGCATCCTTAGAAGTTATTGACCAGGTAGAATCTGCCGGTATGGAGTATGACTTAGTAGATAACCCTGGTTATGGTTACATCGCTATCAGTGCGGAGAGAATATCAGATATTAATGTACGTAAGGGCTTAATGCACTTAATGAACAGGAAACCTGCCGTAGAATCTTATTATGGAGAATTGGGAAAAGTGATTGAAAGACCAATGACTCCAACTGTAGCGGAATACCCTCATGATGCAAAAGAAGTTTATGGTTATGATACCGCCAAAGCTCTTCAGTATTTTACAGATGCAGGTTATAAAAAAGATGCCAGCGGCAAACTCTCTAAAAATGGCCAGCCATTAAAGGTTACAATCGGTATTGGCGGTGACGGTACGATGAACCATCCTTCCGCACCTATCCTTACACAGATGGCGAATGACTTACAGAGTATGGGCGGTGAGCTGATTATTCAGGATTTAGATCCTTCCACCTTATTCTCTATGTTCCAGTCCGGTGAACTGGATATGTGGGTAGCCGCCTGGGGTAATGCAACAGACTGTGATTTAACGCAGATGTTTGGCAGTAAAGGAAACGATAATGATACACATCTTGAAAGTGCTGAAGTAGACAGATTACAGGCTGAAATTCTTAAGACAGTTGATTTTGATGAAAGATGTAAACTGGTTGCCCAGGAACTTGATCTGATTATGGATGCAGCAGTATATATGCCGGTATACCAGAGAAAGAATATGTTGATTTATAACGCTGAAACGATAAAAATGGATACACTTCCTGCTGAAACAACGACTTATTGGGATTATAGATGGGAAATTGAAAAGCTGGAAATGAACTAATTATTTTTATACTTAATACAATACTCATAATAAACTTATTACGTTTATAGTAACTACTGTAAAGTACATATCCCACCTATATAGGTGGGATATGTACTGTTATGGGTATTACGGAAAAGTTCGGAAATAATTAATTTAAACGAATTGTTAGTAGTATTTGGCTGCACTGCTGAGTGAATATATGATATTCTGTCAGCAGTGTAGCTAACGAATCATATGAAAGGGAAGAACAGGATATGAAACAGTACATTATCAGGCGTTTATTTATCAGTGTTATCGTATTATTCGGTGTTTCTATTATGATATATTTTCTGGGAAAATTAACACCCGGGGATTATATCAGTACTATAACTTCCGGCAATCCTAATATTACTGCTGAAATGGAGCAAAAGATGAGAGAGTCTTATGGACTTGATAAAGGATTTGTTGAAGGGTATATCAGCTGGCTGGGAGGTGCGCTAAGAGGAGATTTTGGTACATCATTTTTATTCCAGAAGCCGGTTACTGAAATTATCATGAGATACATACCTATAACTTTTGCACTTGCATTTACTGCTATGGTATTTGAATTACTGCTGGCAATACCTTTTGGTATATTGGCAGCCAGAAAGCAGTATTCAAGATCGGACTATGCGATTGTAACCGTTGCTTTAATTGGTATATCATTGCCATCTTTCTTTTTTGCCGCAATACTAAAACGTATATTTGCAATTGGGCTCGGTGTGGTACCCTTATCCGGTATGGTTAACGCCAGAGCAGGTTTTACCGGCTGGGACAGAATTATGGATATTGGGCATCATTTAATCCTGCCAATTACCGTTTTTGTTATTACTGGTGTGGGTAGTTTACTTCGATATGTCCGGACAAATATGCTGGAGGTTTTAAGTGCTGACTATGTAAGAACTGCAAGAGCAAAAGGAGTTCCGGAGTATAAGGTTATCGGGAAGCATGCGTTTCGTAATACGTTAATTCCTATTGTGACCATGGTGGGTGGTATGATACCGGGACTTTTTTCAGGGGCGGTAATTACAGAAGGTATATTCTCTATTGAAGGGCTTGGTAATATAGCACTGAAAGCGGTTACGGCCGGAGACATACCTTACCTCATGGGCTTTAGTATGTTTTTGGCTGTCCTTACTTTAATTGGTACGTTAGTTTCTGATATTTTATATGCTGTTGTCGACCCGCGTGTCAGATATAATTAGGAAGGAGGTTTAGCATGGACGAAATTACTCTAAAGAATCAACAGGAACAGGATGAATTTGAGCAGAATCAGGTTATTATAACACCTGGACAAATGGTTGCTAAACGCTTTTTCCGCAATAAACTGGCGGGTGTAGGCATGGGTGTTATTATATTTATGCTTTTATTCTGCTTTGTAGGACCTTTCCTTTCACCCTATGGTGAATATGAAATATTTTATATTAATAAAAGCACCGGTGTAGAAATAAATATGAACGATCCGGCAATTAAGGAAAGCGGTGTGGGATTAAACTTAAAAGCTCCTATGTCCGCCGCTCATCCTTTGGGGACCGATGCCGATGGCAGAGATGTCTTAACCAGACTTATGTATGGAGGCCGTATATCCCTCATTGTAGGCATCTGTGTTGTACTGGTTGAGTTATTAATTGGTGTTACACTTGGCGGAATCGCCGGTTATTACGGTGGAAAGATTGATATGGTAATCATGCGTCTGGTAGAGGTTTTTTATTGCATTCCTTTTATACCGTTAATGTTAATCATTTCCGCATTATTAGTCGGTTACGGAGTATCCCCGCAATTCAAGATATATTACATAATGATAGTATTAGGTGTTTTGAACTGGGCGGGGGTCGCCAGGATGGTCAGAGGCCAGATATTGTCTTTGCGTGAGATGGAATATATGCAGGCTGCGGAAGCAGCGGGTATCCGTGTCCATAGAAAGATCTTTAAACATCTGGTACCGAATGTTATGCCGATTATCATAATTATGGCTACGATGGATATCGGATCTACCATATTAACGGAATCCGTTATCAGTTTTTTGGGTGTTGGTATTTCGTTCCCATATGCATCCTGGGGCAATATGGTTAATGCCGTAAACAGTTCAATTATCATGAAGAATTATTTGAATATATGGATGCCGCCGGGTATCTGCATTCTATTAACCGTTTTAGCATTCAATTTTATTGGTGACGGGCTTCGTGATGCCTTTGATCCAAAGATGAAAAGGTAGGTGAAGGCAGTGGCGCAGAATAATAAGGAAAGATTAAAAGAGATTAAGAAATTTAATGCCAAAATGTATAGGCAATATAAAATAGACGGCAGAAAAAAAATTCCGGAATCGGAATATGTAACTGCAATGAAGAGCTCTGCTAACATCATCGAGTTTGATAATTTACAGACTTATTTTTATACGGATGCGGGAACGGTAAAGGCAGTAGATGGCGTATCTTTTGATATACCCATGGGAAAGACCATTGGTGTTGTTGGTGAATCCGGCTGCGGCAAATCGGTAACCAGCTTATCCCTGATGCGTTTGTTACAAGGACCCCAGGGACAGATTGCAGGCGGACAGTTAAGATATAATCAGATATCAAAAAAACGTGCAGTGGATATTACAAAGCTGCCCATAACAGAAATGCAGAAAATCCGCGGTAATGAGATTGCTATGATATTTCAGGAACCAATGACAACATTAAATCCTGTATTTACCATCGGCAATCAGTTAGATGAATGTATTGCATTACATAATCCGAAGATGAGCAAAAAGGATGTAAAGCTGCGTTCCATTGAAATGTTGAAATTAGTAGGTATTGCAAGGGCAGAAGGCATTTATGATTCTTATCCTCATGAATTATCCGGCGGTATGAGGCAGAGGGTGGTAATTGCCATGGCACTTTCCTGTAATCCGGGACTTATAATCGCAGACGAACCAACAACTGCACTGGATGTTACAATTCAGGCACAGATCCTGGATTTATTGAGAGACTTAAAAGATAAGATCAACGCTTCCATTATGTTAATTACCCATGACTTGGGCGTGGTAGCCGAGATGGCTGATTTTGTGGTAGTTATGTATGCCGGACGTATTGTGGAACAGGGTACCGCAGATGAAATATTTAATAAACCGCTGCACCCATATACCATTGGTTTAATGAAATCCAAGCCGGTTTTAAATGAGGAAGTGGACCGGCTGTATTCCATACCCGGCAATGTTCCGAATCCCATTAATTTACCTCCCAACTGCTATTTTAAGAATCGCTGCGAAAAATGCATGGAAGTATGTGAGGGTGTTTACCCCGAACTAATCAGCGTTACCGCTACCCATAAAGTAAGCTGTTATTTGCATACGAAACCGCATACTACACAAGAACAGAAGATAGGAGGTAAGAGATGATGAGTAATGAGAACATTCTTGAAGTCAAGAACCTGATGAAACATTTTCCTATCAAAGCCGGTGTATTGCAGCGCACCGTTGGTCATGTAAAAGCGGTGGACGGTGTCAGTTTTACCATAAAACGCGGTGAGACTCTGGGGCTGGTTGGAGAATCCGGCTGCGGCAAAACGACTATAGGACGTACTATTCTAAGATTAACGGAACCTACGGATGGGGAAGCGGTTATCAATGGTGTTGATATCTTTAAGATGAAAAAGAGTGAGTTAAGACCGCTGCGTCCGAAGATACAGATGATTTTCCAGGATCCTTACTCCTCTTTAGATCCTCGTATGCCGGTAGGAGAAATAATCGGTGAAGCAGTTAGGGAACATAATATTGTACCCAAAAGCGAATACCGTGATTATATTATAAAAGTAATGAAAGACTGCGGCTTAAGGCCCTATTATATTGACCGTTATCCTCATGAGTTTTCCGGCGGACAGCGTCAGCGTATTTGTATAGCACGGGCACTGGCATTGAATCCGGATCTGATTGTGGCAGACGAACCGGTTTCAGCCCTGGATGTGTCCATACAGGCACAGGTAATCAATTTAATGAAGGATTTACAGAGGGACAGAGGGCTTACCTACCTCTTCATATCCCATGACTTATCCGTTGTTGAACATATCTCCGATAATGTAGGTGTAATGTATTTGGGTAATCTGGTGGAAATGGCACCCAAAAAAGAATTATTCCGTACTCCGATGCATCCTTATACCAAAGCCCTGCTTAGTGCAGTTCCCGTACCGAATCCGAATGTAAAGATGAACCGGACAATATTAGAAGGTGATATTCCATCTCCTGCCAATCCTCCATCGGGCTGCAAATTCCATACCCGCTGTCCTCATGCAATGGGTATCTGCAAGACAGAAGCACCGGCATTTATCGACCATGGTAAGAACCATAAGGTGGCATGTCATTTGTACAAGAAGTAGAACTATAAGCTGGTTAATATATAGAGAGCTGGCTTCAGATGAGATATTTTAATATAATATTTATGATATACAAATAAAATAATTTAATTGATATTCAGTTATCTTCTATAAAACAGGGGCAGGATTTCCTTAAATCCAGCTCCTGTTTTATGGCGTTATGTAGCAGCCTTGAGGTTATTTATTTTTATAATAGAAGATAGCTATCTGAGTACGGTCTCTTAAGGAAAGCTTTTCTAATATGAGACTGATATAATTACGGACGGTTCCCTCACTTAAAAACAATAATTCGGCTATCTCTTTATTGGAAAGACCATCGGAAATCTTGCATATAATTTCATATTCTTTATCCGTAATTCCATAGGTTGAATAATTTGCAGCCGGATTTGAATGGTGCAAGAGATTCGGAAGCTTAGTGATAATTTCATTGCCGTAAACATTCTGTCCTTTGTAAACCGCATGCAGGGCAGGGACGATACTGTCGAAATCCTGTTTTAACATATACCCTTTGGCACCTATGTTTAATGCTTTTATAATGTAATCATCATCTAAAAAAGTAGTGAGATACAGTATTTTAGCATTTTTGTGCTTTTCTAAGATAGCTTCGCCTGCTTCCAGCCCGGTCATTTCATCCATTCGGATATCCATTAACAGAATATCGGGTTTTAAATTTTCATATAAACGGATTCCCTCCAGACCATTGTTGCCGGTGCCAATGACGGTGATATCGTTATCCGAGTCCAGGATAATCTTTAAAGAAGAACATACCAGTTTATCGTCGTCTACAATCAGAACTTTCATACTACCTCCGTTCGCCTGTTATACAAGCTTCAATAATTTATTTACGCAATTAATCTTTTCTGTACTTTTCTTTGGGTATGGTGATGAATATTTTAAAACCTTTATCCAGAGAGATATTGATATTTCCCTGGAAGCTTTTCACCCGGTCCGTAATATTCTGAATCCCGATTCCATCATAATACAGCTGATTTTCGATAAGTTTT
>JAEZSL010000038.1 GCA_023443925.1 Bacillota bacterium
TACGAATTCTGGCCGGAAGTAACCAAGGACTTATCCGTTGGTCTGTTCCGGGTTATAACCGGAGAGGAAACACCGGAAGAGGTAAGCAGGAATATAAAAAGACAGTAACAGACAGGTTTCCCATGGAATATTGGAGGTTGTAATTTAGCTGTAATTCATATATAATCTTACTGTTAATAATTTATTAGAAAGTAGAGATTAAAGATGATTTATACGGATATTGATTTAGATAAAATTGATATAAACGGAAATGAACCGGCGAAAGAACCGGAACGCCAGTATTATTTTATGGCAAAATGCAGGGAGTGGGTAAGGGAGAAAGCTGCAGAAGCCGGAAGACCTTTAACATATATCACACAGACCTTCGGCTGTCAGATGAATGCCAAGGATTCGGAAAAGCTTTCCGGTATACTTGAAAAAATCGGTTTTGTGGAAACCGATACGGAAGAAGCGGATTTTGTAGTCTATAATACCTGTACGGTAAGGGAAAATGCCAACACCAGAGTATACGGAAGACTAGGCTATTTAAATGGTCTGAAGAAGAAAAATCCGAATATGATGGTCGCACTTTGCGGCTGTATGATGCAGGAAGACGCGGTTGTTGAAAAAATCAGAAAAAGCTACCGTTTTGTAGATGTTATATTCGGTACCCATAACATATTTAAAATGGCAGAATTAATGTACTCCAGAATTCTGACAAAAGGAATGATTATCGACATCTGGAAGGATACGGACCAGATCGTAGAAGACCTGCCAAGTGAGAGAAAATATCAGTTTAAAGCAGGGGTTAATATTATGTACGGCTGTAATAATTACTGCAGCTACTGTATTGTACCCTATGTAAGGGGACGGGAAAGAAGCCGTAATCCGGAGGATATTATCAGAGAGATTAAAAAACTGGTTGCCGACGGAGTCGTAGAAATCATGCTGCTGGGCCAGAATGTAAATTCTTACGGTAAAAATTTGAACACACCGGTCTCTTTTGCTGATTTATTAAGAGAAATTGAGAAGATAAAAGGACTGGAGAGAATCCGTTTTATGACGTCTCATCCTAAGGATCTGTCAGATTCCTTAATTGAGGTTATGAAGGATTCGAAGAAAATCTGCACCCATCTGCATCTGCCCATTCAGTCCGGCAGCAGCAGGGTTTTAAAGATTATGAACCGGAGCTATTCCAAGGAAGATTATTTAGCCTTAGTTGACCGTATAAAAACTGCCATGCCGGATATATCTCTGACTACGGATATTATTGTAGGTTTTCCGGGAGAAACCGAAGAGGACTTCTTAGAAACCCTGGAGGTAGTAAAAAAAGTACGCTATGACAGTGCGTATACCTTCCTCTACTCCAAGCGTTCCGGTACCCCTGCGGCCAATATGGACAACCAGGTTGAAGAGGCGGATGCCAAGAACCGTTTTGACCGATTGTTAAAAGTAATACATGAGATTTCTTCCGAACTTACCGGCAGGCACGAAGGAGAAGTGCAGGATGTATTAGTGGAAGAAGTTAATACCCAGGATAATTCACTTTTAACAGGACGGTTAAGTAATAATGTATTGGTTCATTTTACGGGAACTCCGGATATGATAGGAACCATACTGAAAGTCAAGTTAAAGGAATGTAAAGGATTTTATTATATAGGTGAAAAGATATAATCAGATCTTGATATACAGGTTTTAGATGAAAGGTAATATTTGCTTTTATTTATGGGGAAATGTAAATTCATTTCTAATTATTGGATAAAAAAAATAATTTTAAAGCCTATCGGATTTTGAAATAAGGATTTTGTTTGAACAGTGCGATTAGTATATAAATTCAAAATAATATCGATTATTTTCGTTATATTGTGACATAATGCATAAAATTTTAGGAAGTATACTTGACATACTGGACAAAACAGTATAAAATTTAAGTGTTGTATCTTTGTACAATGAAAATTAAATAAGGGAGGTGCTCCTGTGCAAGAACTAAAAATAGTATTAGCTATTTTAGTTACCTTGGTAATAGTTGCTCCTCTTGTTTGGAAAATTGCGATTTCCTATCGAATCAAAGTCGTAGAGGCAAAGATAGGTTCTGCAGAAGAAAAAGCAAGAGAAATCATAGATGAAGCTTTAAAAACAGCTGAAACTAAGAAGAGAGAAGCCTTACTCGAAGCAAAAGAAGAGTCTTTAAAGACTAAGAATGAACTAGAGAAGGAAACTAAGGAAAGACGAGCAGAAGTGCAGCGCTATGAGAAACGTGTTCTTTCTAAAGAAGAAACTTTAGACAGAAAAACGGAAGCACTTGAGAAGAAAGAATCCAAACTCAATGTAAAAGAAGCAGAACTTGACAGAATCAAGAGCGAAGCGGAAGAGCTTCACGGCAGACAATTACAGGAGCTGGAAAAAATTTCTGGACTTACCTCCGAACAAGCAAAGGAATATCTTTTAAAAACTGTTGAAGACGAAGTTAAACATGAAACCGCAATGTTAGTAAAAGAACTTGAAAACAAGGCAAAAGAAGAAGCAGACAAAAAAGCAAAGGATTATGTTGTTACCGCAATACAAAAATGTGCAGCCGATCATGTGGCTGAGACAACTATATCCGTTGTTCAACTTCCGAATGATGAGATGAAGGGAAGAATCATCGGCAGGGAAGGGCGTAATATCCGTACTTTAGAAACGTTGACCGGTGTCGATTTAATTATCGATGATACACCGGAGGCAGTTATCTTGTCCGGCTTTGATCCGATCCGGAGAGAAGTTGCAAGAATTGCCCTTGAAAAACTGATTGTAGATGGAAGAATCCATCCTGCAAGAATCGAAGAGATGGTTGAAAAAGCTCAAAAAGAAGTTGAAGTCATGATTCGCGAAGAAGGTGAAGCCGCAACCCTGGAAGTAGGTGTTCACGGTATTCATCCTGAACTTGTACGTTTGCTTGGTAAAATGAAATTCAGAACAAGCTATGGACAAAATGCTTTGAAACATTCGATTGAAGTAGCCCATTTATCCGGTTTACTGGCCGGTGAAATCGGTGTGGATATCAGAATGGCAAAAAGAGCTGGATTACTACATGATATTGGAAAATCTGTTGACCACGAGATGGAAGGCTCACATATTCAGATTGGTGTTGATTTGTGCAGAAAGCATAAGGAATCTCCGATTGTTATTAATGCGGTAGAGTCACATCACGGTGACGTTGAACCTGAATCATTAATTGCATGTATCGTACAGGCTGCCGATACTATTTCAGCGGCAAGACCTGGTGCAAGAAGAGAAACATTAGAAACATATACAAACAGATTGAAACAGTTAGAAGATATCTCAAACGGCTTTAAAGGGGTAGATAAGTCATTTGCAATTCAGGCAGGCCGCGAAGTACGTATAATGGTAGTTCCGGAACAAATTACAGATGCCGATATGATATTACTTGCACGTGACATATCAAAACAGATCGAATCCGAATTGGAATATCCGGGTCAGATCAAAGTAAATGTAATCAGAGAATCCAGAGTTACTGATTATGCAAAATAATTTTTATTAATTTTATGCGAAATCTTTATAGAGAAATTTATAAAGATTTCGCTTTTTTTATGCCCTAAAATTACCTGATTTTTGAATATGAAAATATTTTTGTATATGAAAATAATTTTAAATATGAAAACTTTTGTATGTGAAAATAATTTTGAATATGTAAATACTTATGTATGTGAAAATAATTTTGAATATGAAAAAACTTATGTATGTGAAAATACTTTTGGATATGATAATACCTTTGGATATGATAAAACTACTGGAGCTGATATTATTTCCGCATATTGTATTAATCTAGATTTCAGTATTATTATGTCCCTACATATAAATTTCATGATTTCGCATTTGTCTTCCTGGATAAAACATTTGTTTTTGTGAGAATTACATAATTTTTATTTTTTTCATATTTTTTTCTTGCAATCTAAAAGCATATATAATAAAATACTTAGGAAACTTTCATGTGTATATTTGTATACAATAAACCAATTGTACGACGGCGGATTCGTTGGAATATCACATTCCCCAGATATGTCCCTTTCGTTTGGAGAATTGATTCCATAAGAACGCTTATAAGGAGGATAACGATGTCATTAGAACTATCAAAGAAGGCGCAGGCAGTAAAACCATCATCTACCCTTGCAATCACTGCAAAAGCAAAAGAATTGAAATCTCAGGGAATCGATGTAGTAGGATTCGGAGCAGGAGAACCGGATTTTGATACACCTGATAATATTAATAATGCAGCAATCAAGGCGATTCACGATGGCTTTACAAAATATACTGATGCATCCGGTACCTTGGAATTAAAACAGGCAGTTTGCAAAAAGTTTGAAGCGTTTAATAAGTTAAGCTACAAACCTGGTCAGATTGTCATCAGCAACGGCGGAAAACATTCTTTAACCAATGTTTTTGAAGCTATTTTAAATCCTGGGGACGAAGTAATTATTCCAGCACCTTATTGGCTGAGTTATCCGGAAATCGTTAAACTTTCCGATGGTGTACCCGTATACATAAAAGCAATAAAAGAACAAAATTATAAGGTTTCTGCACAACAGATCGCAGCTGCCTGTACCGATAAAACCAAAGCACTGATACTGAATTCTCCCAGTAATCCTACCGGTATGATTTATACCAGAGAGGAACTGCAGGCCATTGCGGATGTAGTTGTGGAAAAAGATATCTATGTAGTTGCTGATGAAATGTATGAAAACCTGATTTACGGAGAGGTGGAGCACATAAGTATCGCAGCTTTGGGTGAAGAGATATATAAAAGAACCATAACCTGCAGCGGTGTGGCAAAAAGCTATTCTATGACCGGCTGGAGGATCGGATATACCGGATCATCAGCAGAAATTGCCAAATTAATGGGCAGTGTACAGAGCCATCAGACCTCCAATCCCAATTCCATTGCCCAAAAAGCCGCCTTGGAAGCCATAACCGGCCCTCAGGATACGGTGGCTGCCATGGCAGAGGAATTCAACCGCAGAAGGCTGTATATGGTTGATAAGCTTGCGGCGATGCCTTTGGTTGACGCCATTACTCCTCAGGGAGCATTCTATGTATTCGTTGATTTTAGTAAAGTACTTGAAAAAGAATATAACGGAAGCCAAATTAGCACTACGGATAAACTTGCAGAAATTTTAATTTCCGATTATAATATAGCTGTTGTTCCCTGTGGTGATTTTGGATTTGACGACCATGTGCGTTTGTCCTATGCCATAAGCCAGGAACAAATTCAAAAAGGAATGGAACGATTGGAATTATTCTTAATATCATTATAAGAAAAGCCTTACAGCCGGAACTTATAGTAAACGGTATAAAGGTCATAAAAGGACAGGGAGGACAAAAAATGGCATTAATGGGATTTATCGGAGCAGGTAATATGGGGTTTCCAATGCTGGTGGGAGCAAAAAAAGTATTTGGAGCGGAGCAGGTTGTATTTACGACAGCCAGTACAAAAAGCCGTGAAAATGTGAAACAGAAAACAGGACTTAACTATATGCTTAATAATAAGTCCCTTGCTGCTTCCTGTAAATATATCATTCTTGCCGTGAAGCCTCAGTTCTTTGAGGAAGTTTTTAAAGATATAAAAGAAACGGTTACAAAAGAGCAGGTGATAATTTCGGTTGCTGCCGGAGTAACCATTGATAATATAAAAGACCGGTTAGGTAATGAGATACGTGTGGTACGTGGAATGCCGAATACGCCTGCCATGGTCAGCGAAGGAATGTCGGGGGTATGTTTTTCACAGGATGCTTTTTCCGAGGATGAAAAAGAGATTGTAACCCAGTTGTTTTCGTCTTTTGGTAAATATGAGCTGTTTGACGAAAAACTGATGAATGCTGTGGTTTGTGCCAACGGAAGCTCTCCGGCATATGTCTATATGTTTATCGAAGCTTTGGCAGACAGTGTGGTTAAGTATGGAATTCCAAGGAATAAAGCATATGAACTGGTTGCCCAGACCGTTTTGGGAGCTGCAAAAATGGTTATGGAAACCGGAGAACACCCCGGAAAATTAAAAGACCAGGTATGTTCCCCGGGCGGAACCACCATAGCGGCAGTAGCGGCTTTGGAGGAACATGGTTTCCGCAATGCGGTAATAAAAGCAACGGATGCCTGCTATGAAAAAGCGGTATCTTTAAAAAAATAGGGGGAGCCTGTTATGAGTGAATATAAGAGAATGAAAAGGACATTGGTTCACAAAGGACATATCATTGATATGTATACCGACACCATGCAGCTGCCAAACGGGAATACGGCTGACTGGGATTTCATCAGCCATAAAGGAGCCGCAGCCATCGTTCCGGTAGATGAAAACGGCAAAATCATAATGGTAAGACAATACCGTAATGCCATCGAAAAGTATTCACTGGAAATACCTGCAGGAGGACTTAATAAGGATGAGGATATGAAAACCTGTGCGGCCAGGGAACTGGAAGAGGAAACGGGTTACCGTTCTGAATGTATTGAACATCTCATTGATTTATATACCACGGTTGCCTTTTGCAGTGAGAAAATAGGCATATATTATACCAAAGATTTAACACCTTCCAGACAGAACCTGGATGAAGATGAATTTGTTACCGTCGAGCGGTATACGCTTTCTGAACTTACGGAGATGATCTTTAACGGAGCCATTGAGGATGCCAAAACCATATCCGCAATCTTAGCTTATAAAACCAAAATGGGTCTGTAATTTAAATAATGCCGGTACTTTTTACCGGCATTATTTTTGTGCCGGTATCATATGTTAGTGATAGCAGTTAACAAAACAATCTGTCACCACCTAAAGTATACCGGAGGGATTTTATGAATTATATAAAATTGCAATTACGAAAACTAGGAGAGGTTAAGCTTGGGTTATTTATCCTGGCAGCCGGCATTTTGGCAGGCTTTTTATTTGCCAGGATTTTTAAGGGGTTTTACTGGGATTCCATGTATCTGACCGATACGAATTACCTGGAACGTATCAGGGAGACCGCCATTGATTATCCGGTACTTTTAAGATATGTGCTATGGAATATTTTCAGGAGCTTTATTCTGTTTTGGATTCTTTGCGCCACGGCAATCGGCATACCTTATATGGTTTTCTGCATCCTGTACGGCGGTTTTCAATGCGGCTTTTTTATGACCGTAATCTTAATGCGGTATGGCTTTAAAGGAATTCTTTTGATTTTTGGCTACACTTTTCCACACTACCTGCTGTACATACCTGTAATATTTCTTTGCCTGCGCACCGGGTACTGGCTGTGTAAAAGCATGTATTATGACAACAAGGTGGGAAAGAGAGGCAAGGCAGAGAAAATTATACGTCATTTGCTGCTGATTGCGGCATTAGCTGTTGTGTTACTTATTGGAGGGCTTTTGGAAACCTATGTATCCTCCTTTCTGTTAAAGAAGATTCTGGTCCTGTTTTAATTACCATAAATTATTGACGGAAAACATAAAATAGAGTTTGCATTTGTTATTCGTACAAACTATAATTATAATCAAATGAAAGAATAAAGGTAATTACATAGATTAGGTAAGAAGGAAGATAAGGAGAGAGTGAGTTACATGAAGACGGCATTGCAGGAATTTATTAATTATATGTCGGAGGTAAAGAAGGCATCGGTAAATACGATTATGTCTTATCAGAATGATCTGAGTAAGCTGATAAGGCATCTTGCCAGCCAAAATATAACCGATGAAGGGAAGATAAGTGAAACATGCTTAAATTCTTACATACTGACTATGGAGCGGGAAGGCATGTCACCGGCAACCGTATCCAGAAATATTGCATCTATAAAGGCATTTGTTCTATATTTAATTAAAAAGGGAAGACTGCAGGAAGATCCGACGGAACGGATGCATGCCCCAAAAGTAGAGAAGAGGGCACCTCACATCTTATCTCCGGATCAGGTAAATGGTCTGCTGGAACAGCCGGACACCGACACAATAAAAGGTATTCGGGATAAAGCCATGCTGGAACTCCTATATGCTACCGGTATCCGTGTATCCGAATTGATTTCCATAAATCTGGAAGACATCAATCTGAAGAACCGATTTTTAAGATGCTGTAACAGCAGTAAGGAAAGAATCATACCCTTTGGAAATATGGCAAAGCAGGCTCTGGAAACTTATATCATAAAAGCCCGGGATGAACTGGTGGGCAAATTAGAAACCAATATATTCTTTACAAATCTGGCCGGGGAGCCTATGAGCAGGCAGGGTTTCTGGAAGATTATCAAGAGTTACGGTAAAACCGCAGGGATACAGGATGATATAACACCTCAGATTTTAAGAAATTCTTTTGCAGTACATATGATTGATAACGGAGCGGATTTACAAAGTATCCAGGAATTATTAGGTCACTCCGATGTAACGACGACACAGGTCTATATGCAGAACCGAACCAGAAAAGTAACAGAAGTTTATACCCAGGCTCATCCCAGGGCGTAGTCAGGGGCTGTTAAAATTCAAAAAGATAAACCAATATTCTGGATCAGGCCTAAATAAATTTATTTTTTTGCAACAGCACATAATCAGTTTTGAATCAGCAGGTTAAAGCCTGCATAAAAAGGAATGACAGCCCGTTTTTGAAAGAACAGGCTGTCATTCCTTTTATTGTATCTGTTATGGATTTTTTCCGTATTTTAGCGGATATGTGAACGGAATTAATATTCGTCTGATCATTCGTTATTATATGTTTCTTTGATATAAAAAGAAATGAAATTGACAATTTTAAAATCAGATATGATCAGCAATCGTATAAATCAATTTTTCGCTTTCTTCCCAGCCTAAGCAGGCATCTGTTATGGATTTACCGTAAATATGATCGGATACTTTTTGATTACCCGGTTCGATATAACTTTCAATCATAACACCTTTGACTAATTTTGCAATGTCGGGATTAACGGTACGGCTGTGTAATACTTCCCTGACAATTCGGGGCTGTTCATGATACAGCTTATTGGAGTTGGCATGGTTGGCATCAATGATTACGGCCGGGTTGGCGAGATCCCGTTGATTGTACATTTCCAGTAAAAGTACGATGTCTTCATAATGATAGTTAGGAATGGATTGTCCATGCTTATTGACCGCACCTCTTAATATGGAATGAGCCAGCGGATTGCCGGTGGTACGGGCTTCATAGGCACGGTAGAGGAAGGTGTGGCTGGCCTGAGCCGCAACACAGGAATTTAACATGACCGAGAAGTCACCGCTGGTGGGATTTTTCATTCCCGCTGGGCAGTCCATGCCGCTGATGGTAAGCCGGTGCTGCTGGTCCTCTACGGATCGCGCGCCTACCGCAACATAGGATAGTATGTCCTCTACATAAGGCCAGTTTTCCGGATAAAGCATCTCATCTGCGGCAGTCAGGCCTGTCTCGGCAATCGCGCGTAAATGCATCTTACGCATGGCGATAAGTCCTTCCTGTAAATCAGGTTCTTTTTCCGGGTCCGGCTGATGGACAATTCCTTTATAACCTTCCCCGGTGGTTCTGGGTTTATTAGTATAAATTCTTGGAATAATAATCAGCTTGTCTTTTACTTTATCCTGAACTTTTGCAAGTCTGTTAATGTAATCGCAGACAGAATCTTCATTATCAGCGGAGCAGGGACCTATAATAACGATAAATTTATCGGAGTCACCGGTAAAAACTTTTTTAATCTGGATATCTCTTTCTTTTTTGGTCAGGGCATCTTTTTCCGGCAGGGGATACATCTCCAGCAATTCGGAAGGAGAGATAACCTTTTTTTCAAATATAAAACTCATCTTAAAACTCCTTTCACTTTAGCGTATTAAACTATTTTAATCGCTTTTCCTGCCTAAGTCAAGTTCGGTATGAAATAGAG
>JAEZSL010000129.1 GCA_023443925.1 Bacillota bacterium
TCTTTACTATTTCAATCGGTATTTTAAAAGAAGCAATTAATTTATCATAACATTCTTCACATATATTAAATTTATGAACTTCCAGGTCATATTTTGAAAAATAGCCCCACTCTTTGGCCGCCTCAAAAACGTCTTCCTTCATAATCCCCTGTTCCATTATGATTTTCTTCCCACACACGTTGCAGCTTATGTCCTTCACCATGCGAATCCTCATCCTTACCTTGTCCATGTGTTATCCCTCCTGCTAACTTGGCCAACTTCTTACTAACATTATAACGTTTTCCATGGAGTTTTTACAGTGGTAATTACTGTATCTCTCATCTCCTAGTAATAACCAATGTAAGCCGCAGCGGGGAGAACCCCTGGCCCTTCTTAATTAACAAAGCAGCACCTTGTTTATAAATAATCACATTATGCATGTTTTCAGGTCAAATAAGTTTTACCGAAGCCACATAATAAGGGCATCTTCTGCCGGTGCCTCATAAAAGTTCTTCCTTACCCCCGCATCCTCAAAACCTAATTTGTGATATAAGGTAATAGCAGGCAGGTTACTGACCCGAACCTCCAATGTGAAGGCGGTAAGGCCCTTTTCTTTTCCTCGTTTAAGCAGTTCCTTCAGCATGGCATAAGCGATTCCGCGGCCTCTTAAGGTCTCATTTACCGCCACATTATTAATCTGCCCTTCTCCTGCAACGCCCCACAATCCACAATATGCTGCAATTTCATGGTTTTCTTCCACAACCAGATATAGATTCTGTTCCTCTTTCATGGATTCTCTAATATCGGTCATACTCCAGGGTCTTGAAAAAATACAACATTCCATCTCATGTACCGCAGGTAAATCTGTTTCCAACATGTTACGAATAATCACACTGACTCCTGTCTGTCCGGTCTATCGTATATCCGGTACCTTATTCTCTCTTTCTTTTAACTCCCGCTCTGCCTGGGATAGCCGAAGGTAGACCGGTTCATGAGCATCGGCACTTTCCGTCAGACCTTTGCCATAATAGATAACTCCAAGGGCACCCACTGCCCCTGCTCTTTGTTTGGAAAGATGGACCGGTGCAAAAGCATAGGGCACGGTCAGGATTTCTTTTAGTTTATCTCGCTGGACTTCCACACCGTCACCTAAAAATATTACTTTCCTGCCCCTTTGATTTAATTCTGCTGCAATCTCTGTAATCCCGGCTGCCATCTGGGGTACTACCACCCGGAATTTCTCTTCGTAAAATTCATAGATTCCTGTGTAGACCTGATTCCTTTTGGCATCCATAATAGGGCAGATCAGGCAGTCGGTGCCGTATAAATTATAAGCCAGTGCATCTACGGTAGGAATGCTGATAATCGGTTTGTCTAAAGCAAGCCCAAGACCTTTTGCCGTTGAAGAACCAATCCTGAGGCCGGTAAAGGAGCCTGGCCCTCCAGCAACTGCAATGGCATCAATCTCTGCCAGGTCCAGATCCAGAATCTTTACGATCTCATCCAGCATTGGCAGCAAAGTCTGGGAATGGGTTTTCTTATTGTTCACCGTATATTCCGCCAGTATTTTTTCTTCTGTTACCAGGGCTACCGAAGCAACTAATCCGGAACTGTCTATTGCTAATATCTTCATATTATTTATTATTCTCCACTGTTATTTTTCTATAATCAAATCCCTTTTCCAGCTCTTTTTCAATGGTTATAACCACCGGGTCCGGCGGGAGTATTTCTTCAATCAGGTTGGACCATTCAATTAAACAGACTCCTCCTCCGTAGAAATAATCTTCATAGCCAAGCTCATCCATCTCTTCGATCTCTTCTATGCGGTATACATCAAAGTGATAAAAAGGCAGCCTGCCGTCTTCATATTCCTGTATGATGGTAAAGGTTGGGCTGTTAACCGCCTCTTCTATACCAAGACCTTGGGCAAATCCCTGGCTGAAGACGGTTTTGCCGGTGCCCAGATCCCCCAGCAGACAGTAAACCTCTCCTGCTTTTGCCGCTTCACCTATTCTTCTGCCTATATTAAAGGTATCTTCCCTACTAAAACTCTCTAAAATCATAGACTCCTCACTTCTGACTGAATTGTCACCTTCAATTTTTTCTCCGGCACTTGTTCCTATGTGCAATTATAGCAGATTGAACTTAAATTACAAGTAGTTGCAGGTTGACGTGGAAAAGAGGTCCGGCTTGCACTCTGGTCCTGGGCATGCTGTCACAATAGAATCAATCTTCCTTTGACGCGTCAGTGACAATCTTTCAACGAATATATTTTTTGCATTCCTATATACATCTCCTTGGAGTTTTGCTTCATAGAACGCACTATCCTGTGAAATAAAAGCAAAAAGCACAACAAACCTATGACCATGGGCAGTTTGCTGTGCTTCTAATGCTGTCTGTAAAGAAGTTTATTGAAATTTTACTTGATATTATAAAGTGTTTATAAAAAATATTACTTTATATTATAAGGATGCTTATAAAAAAAATTAATTAAGATTAAAAGGAAGAAAGTGAACTCGAAATTAACTAAAGGCGGTTCTTTAACAGCCGGTAAGTGTAATGTCCTACAAATCCCAGGAATACACCTTTAACCAGATTAAAGGGCGTTATTCCGTACAGGATGAGCGTAAACTTATCTTTTATACCCGGAATCGTGGTTGCCGCCGCAAGTACATTATCCATTCCGCCGTAAAGGGTTGCATATAAAGGTATGGTTACAAAATAATTCATTAAAAATCCCGCAACTGTCATGCAGACCGTTGCCACACCAAAGGATACCAGAGATTTATATTTTCCTTTCAGTTTCCGGTATATCATTGCTGCCGGTACCACATAGGCCGCACTTACTATAAAATTCGCCAGCTCTCCCACACCTGCGGTTTTGGTGGCTGTGATACCTTTAATCAGATTCTTAATAAGTTCAATAACCAGACCAGCCAGAGGACCGAACTGGAAAGCCCCTACGATTGCTGGTATATCACTGAGCTCAAGCCGTAAAAAGCCAATGAAAGGTGGTGATTCCAGTAACATTAATACATAGGACAGGGCTGATAACAGGCTGATGGTTACCATTGCCCGGGTGGTAAAAACCGTGCCCTTATTTTTATTATGGTTTGCTGAATTTGTTTCATGAGTAATTGTTGCCATAGTTATCTCTCCTTTAAAATGGTGAAAAAGGAAAATTCCTGGTTGAATTAAAAACAAAGACTTTTTATTCCGTCTTATGGTTTCATTATTACCCCATTGGAATAAAAAAACCCCGAATCAATAGATTCGGGGTTAATATCTTAGTTTATCTGCAGTAAACTGCATTTTATCTTCTCACATCCAGACTTTACTGTCGGTTTTGGAATTACACCAAATCAACTGATAGACTGTGGTTTCCTGCTTTTTTAATATGGTAACAGCTTGGAATGCCAGGTCATCAGGTCGCGGACTTTACCGCCGGTCGGGAATTTCACCCTGCCCCGAAGAATTTCCTTGTTATTTAGTTTCATTCATTTTACAGCTAATTTTTCTTTCTGTCAATCTTTTTTTCATAAACATCCAAAACTGCTTTTTCGCCAAACGTTACTGCTCTCACCCCTGCCAAATGGGGCAGTGATTGAACAATAGCTACCGCACCACCTTTGTCAGATTGGGCAGTGATTGGACAATAACTACGGAACCACTTTGATCAGAAGCCGGTGTATTATGCAAAAACCTTTTTATAGTATGCTTATGGCCGTTCTTTTACCTTACCTTACCGAAGCCGTAATGACAGTAACGGTTTCTCCTTCCGACACTCCGCTGGGTGCCATAATATATTCACCCACACTTGCCGGGATAATAACCGTCTCCGCATAATGGACATCAAAAGCTTTAAACGCTTTTGACTTACTTGTAATTGTAATTTGACCGCCTTCTACTAAATTAAGCATATTTACACTATCCTGACACCGGCAGGTTATTCCGGTTTTAAAGGTATACCGGTGGGTGTCGATAAATTCCCGGCTGTGCAGTCCTGTCCGTTCGATCTTCATCTCCTCATCCTCATGGCATACCTGGGCCTGATCCAGGAGATTCGCCCTGATCCAGTTTGTATCCCTGTCCCATTGAATATTTTTGATACCATGGTCAAGATGGATGGGGCGGGGTTTTCCGTCTAAGCCGTTTCTGCCCCAATCCCATAATTTAAAAGTAAAGATATAAGGAGTCGCACTGATTTCCAAAACCACGGTGTTTTTACCGGAACAATGGATGGTTCCTGCCGGAATCAGTACATGGTCATGTTTTTTAACGGGGAATTTATTAATATAAGCTTCAGCCGGAAAAGGGATCTCTCCCTCCTGGGCTCTTTTTAAATCCCTTATCATGTCTTCTGCCCGGATACCCTCTTTTAATCCAAGATAGACAAAGGTATCCTCCTCTTCCTCCGCATCCAGTATGTAATAACTCTCATCCTGGGTATAATGCATGCCAAAGGTTTCCTGGATGTATTCGGTAAGGGGATGCACCTGAAGAGATAGATTTCCGCCCTCCATAGTATCTAAAAGATCAAAACGTATGGGAAATTCTGCTCCGAAACGGCCATGTACTCTTTCCCCCAGCAAATGCCTGGGACGGTACAGCACCAGATCCATACAGGGAATTTCAAACACCGTGTTACCGAATTTAAGCTGCAGGCTGTTTTCTTCCGGTACACCGTCAAAACTCCAGGCATAATTATCCGCACCCTGATCCAGTCCGAAAACTTCCTTCATCCATTGACCGCCCCAGACTCCCGGATCAAAATAGGGTTTCACCCGGAAAGGTTCTTCGCTCACCTGTACAAGGGCACCACGGAATGCCTCACCGGTAATCATTTTCGGTTGACCGGGGACATTGGTATCTACTACATAATCAAAGTCCTCAAAGTGGGCTTTCTTATGCTTATCTGCAATCCGCCATTCTATAAAAAAGCCCCGCTTGTATTTACTTAATATAGGCTCCCCGCCGTTATCACATTTCCAGTTTGGCATACCCTTGCGGTAACGCAGCTGGATCTCCCATCTGGAAAGATCAAAATAAAAATATACATCACCAAGGGTAATGAGGCCTGCCCCTACACCTATGATAAAGACCAGATCCTCTTTTGCTTCCGCTGCTGCCTTTTGTGCCGCTTTTATTTTAGACGGTTCAAAGCAGTCTTCTAACTTTTTATGAGTCATGACTCCAAATACACGGTCCTCTGTTATATTATCCTGAAAAATTTCCGTGATTTTACTACTGTCATAGGTACATTCTTCTGAGTCAATCAGCAAAGTGGGATTTAATTGCCTTAACCTACCGGCAAGTTCCTCTTTATCCACTCCCGGATATAAATCAAAAACGAAAACATGTTTTCCTTTTGATTGCAGCCTGCGAATTTCTGATAATATTGATTCATAACCTTCAAAAGCCTGATCATGAAAACCTTCAACCACTTTTAAGGGTGATAAGTCATAATTATTGTAAATTGAGTATTTTCCGCGCATTCTTCTCTCCTTCTAGATTTAACATGTTTTGATGTCAAATTAGTATACTTATAACCTTATTTGTACAAATAACCCTTTCAGAATACTTACCGAAGTATCTGCTGCCAAACTTATCGTAATCTGCTTTTCCCTGCAGTATTGTTCTAATTCCGTGCCGAAAAAGCAGTAACTTTTCGAAATCTGTCCGCCTAAAACCAGGCAATCGGGTTTAAAAGCATCCAAATACGGAATCAGAGCTTCTGCCACATTATTTCCGAATTCGCGAAAGGTTAAAAGGGCACCTTCCTGGTTCTTAGCTGCCAGATTGTACAATACACTGCCTTCAACCGGCTCACCAAAGTACTTTTCAGAGATCTTTTTAAGGCCCCGGCTGGAAACATAGTCATCTATAATGCTGTCTTTAAAGGGAGTTTTATAGATCCAGCCATTTTCCGGAAAATCATCTGACCTCTCCTTTAATATCTTTTTACCTTCTGAAAAAGCAGAACCGGAACCGGTACCGATGCACAGGTACATAACACGCTGAAAGCCTGCCGCTGTTTCGAAATGACTTTCTCCGATTGCAAAAGCTTCCACATCGTGAACGAATACAAAAGGTAAGTCTTCTTTCAGCCATACCACCGTATTTTTCTTCTTTAACTTCTCCAGAAGCTCCTTTTTAAAATCACAGTCATAGATGGCATCATATTTATTCAGGCCTATCATTTTACTGATGCCCTTTGTGTAGTCAAAGGGTCCCGGAAAAGCCAGGCCGATTCCCGCTATCTGCCTCCTGCTATCCTCAAGCTGCTGGGATAAAACCTCTATAATACCTGCAAAGTTTTCAAAAATCTCATCCTTTGACCGGTTTGATTTCGAATCAAAAGAATGGATCCTGTCATTTAAAAGGATTCCGTTCTCATCAAGAATTCCCCCTTTAATTTTAGTACCACCCACATCCAACATTACATAATATTTCATAAGCTCACGAAAACTCCCATCTGCGTCTTCCGGACAAACGAAATGGGCAGAAGGAAAAATGGATTTCCTTCCTCCCCTCTCGTTCGTACCGGGGTACGGTATATTTACATTCTGTGACCTGCTAATCTTTAATTTAATGAAACACCAATCTTCGTACGATATACCTGTTAATATATTTCAAATCTGAATCTTGCCCGGCGGACAATTGAAGCCAGTAACATGTATCAATGTATGGTATATTCAGTTAAATAAATAGTTTTGCTAACTTATTTTATCTATATAAACTAATTAGATCTATATAAACTAGTTAGATCTATATAAAACAATTATATGATGCCGGGATCAAAAGGTCATTTATTGATGACTGAGAGTGAAACTGCACAAAAAAGTATTTCGAGAAGCTCTTGTAGAGCATTTTAATGCTATTATTTTGTGCATATTCAATATATGAATTCTTGGTTTTTACCTTTTGACCCCAGCATCATTATATATACATATACCAATTTTATTAATATCTATATAAGCAATTATAATTGCACATACAAATTTTATCTATATATAGAAGGAAATCATACCCTCATTCATGGCTTCGCACACTGCCACCGCTTCTTCTTTGGAAGTCTTGTCAATTGTGGTAATGGAATATGCAAATTCGTAAAACCCGCCCAGATCCACTTTAAAGTTTGTTTCCCAGAAGTTGTTCATAATCCAGGAATAAGTGGTACTCTGATTGAATTCCTTATCCTTTCCGTCACAAAGCTGAATTGGTTTCGCTTTTAGATCGCCGAAAGTAACCAGAGGTGCATCCTTAACGGCAAGTACCAGGTTCTTTTCTGCTCCTTCCAGAATAATACCGTTTTGAATCAGGTAGAATTCCTTGTTGGTTCCGGGAAGCTGGTCGATGCCAGGTCTTAAAATACAGCCGGTTTTATCTATATATTTGGTTTCCTTGGCCCCAGCGGTAAAGGGCAGCGCGACATACAGATTTTCCGGTTCATACACACTATCCTTATGGATACGGACCATTGCGTCTATTCTGGGCATTTCCTTATAAACTTTTAAGAATACACTGTAGAATCTGGTGCCTTCCAGTTTATAGTCCACCTGCACCGCTATATAGACATCACCATTTTCTATAATCCGGATATCTTTTACCTGGGATGCATAACGTCTCGTAGAAACACTCTTTCTGTTTCTTCCCATTCTTCTGCGCTCATCGCAGGCATTTGTCCTGATATCCGTAACTTCATAAATACCGGAAAACGGAGCGTATTTATTTCCCTGGCTTACCAGCTCCTGTCCGTCTTTTTTATCAATAATGGAACGAATTCCGCATTCCTCGTCAAGCAGAACTTTATAAAAAGGTGTCTCGATGCAGGAAGTATTCTCCTCAAACGTATCCGGCAAAAGGATATCACGGATACCTTCCGCTCCGATGTGGGCATGGTTTAAAACCGTTGCATTCTGAGATTTTCCGGAAGGGTAGATTGCAATCGTTATTTCTTCTTTGGGCTGTAGGTCAACTGCCACTTCAACCTGAATAGCACGGGCAATTTGTTTGATTTGATGCTTTAGGACCTCTTTGGTATTTACATTGATTACTTCAACCGGTATATCAAGTCCGAAATTAATACCGTTCATGTATTCCCAGAACTCAATATATACAAGTGCTGTTGTTTTTAGGGGAATATCATGAGGGTTTACTATTTTATAGGTCTGTGGTCTATCCTGCTTAATGGTGACTTCGCCCTTGGCAGCCAGTATCAGATCCAGATTTCTTGCGATCTCCGTATTACCGTTAATGGCATAGGCGGATTTCTTTAATTCCAGGTCTCCTACCATGGTTTCCCAAGGTTCTGAAACAGAGGATGAATACCCCCAGGTATGTTCCGCATAAAGCATTAAATTCTCGGAAGCACTTTCCACCAATTCGGAATCTCCCATAGAAGCATCTAGTTTTTTGCATAAACTATACTTTCTCTGGGCATCCCTGAAATTTTTAACGGCTGCCGGTGTTGAGCCTACTCCGTCTGCCCACCAGTCATTCCAGTCCCCCTTATAGGTTGGAATATCCGTAAAGGTTTCTTTTACCTGTTCAAAGAATTGGTCCAGAGTTACCATTTTTATATTAAGCTGTTCCGCAAATCTCTCATTTAACAGATTTACCCGTTTCGCTATGGCGGCACTTGGCGGTGCATTATCCGTAATTGCTCCGGATACCATAAACGGTATTAAGTCACAAGGATAGCCCTCTTCCTCTAAGTTATTCAAATAGCGTTCCAGACGGTCGCAAAGTACTTGTAATTCGCTTTCCTCTGTATCCTGGGCATCGATTTTATACATGGCATTTGCCTGCATTTTTTTCGTATATTCATCGAAAATCATATAAGAAGTTCCGGCATGAGGAGAAAATTGGAGTTCATTGCCGAAGTGGTAATGTTCTCCGTTCCACACCAAAACTTTATTTCCTTTAGGGCTTTCCCAGTAAAACGGAAGCTGCTTTTTATATAACGGAAACATACCATGATGAGGATGAAGGCAGGAGTATAGATTTTCCACTCCATTTTCATATAACGCATCCGCATAGCCCCAGGCGAAGCCGTTAACATCGGCACTCATACCGCTTTTTACCGGTAATCCGGTTTTTTTCCCATATTCCTTTGCCTTGCCGATTCTGGAGTTTAGTATATCATAGTTTATCAGCTCCGTCATATTCAGGTAATTTCCGGACAGGCCGATTTCCCCGCTTTTAACATACGCTTCAAAAGCTTTAATATATTCTTTCGGTGCATGGGTATAAAAATTGCGCACCTGCCAGAAGTTCTCGCATTGCCATACAAAGCCTTTGGCAGGAGACTCAGGATTGTTATGAATCTCATTTAAAATATCAATTGCCTGGATGATAAAATCTTTGTGATAGTTGATAATCTTATCCTGACGCTCCGTATATCCGATATCCGTATGGGAGTGATGAATCAGGCAAATGTTCCATTTTTTATTCAGTTTCACTCTAAGTACCTTCTTTCTTTTATAATGTTTATGAAATATAAATAATGAACTTACATTTATTTGCTTTGGTATGCAAATCCGGCTTCAAAATTCTTCTGAAGGAATATAAATAATCCAACCGTTGGTATGGAAGCAATAATACAGCCCACTAACAGGGCCGGTATATGAGATCTTCCCATTAAGCTTATGGCTGCCATAACCGGTCTTACATCGGATGACTTTGTAAAGGTAATACCAAACATCAGGTCATTCCAGGCCCAGGTAAACTGTGATAAAAACACGACGGAAAGTGGTGCCTTTGCCATTGGTACAAATATCCTTAGTAAAATCTGCAAATCGGAACAGCCGTCAATCTTGGCGGACTCACAAATCTCATTGGATATTCCTATAAAGAAGTTCCGCAGTACAAACATACTGAACGGAATGCATATGGCGGTATAAAATAAAATCATTCCGGCTCTTGTATCATATAAATGCATTTTAGTAAACCCTCTGTAGACCGGAATCAGATAGATCTGAAAAGGGAAAATTGTTCCGCAGTAAATAACGAAAAACCAGAACATCCGGAATTTGATTTCCAGCTTTGCTATAGCATAAGCCGCAAGTGTTGCAATTATTAATGAAAACAAGGCTCCGCAAACCGCATATAAAAAGCTGCTGAACATACCCTGAAAGATATCTGCTCCTTTACTTAAATATCCCAGGTTTTCAAACAGCAGAAAGCTCTTAGGCAAATCCCATATGTTACCTAAATTATACTCCTGTTTCCCTTTTAATGCACCTGAAATTGTAAATAGTACAGGAAAAATCCAAAGTATTGCCAGAACCGACAGTACGCTGTTTATTATAATTTTTGTTCTCTTTTTCTGCCTTACCATATAAACCTCCTTAACTGAATGATAGTACTTTCTTATACTGTCAGGCTATTGTCCGAAAACGTATTTTTCAGATTAAAATATGCTACAATTAAGATAACAACCGATAGTACCACCGCAACAGCCGAACCGACACCAAACTGATTTCTTATAAAGGATTCCTGATACATGGTTAAGGCCAGTGTTTCCGAACTTCGGTAAGGCCCTCCCTTTGTCATAACCCAGATAGAATCAAAGATTTTAAAGCTGTTTACCAGGGACATTAAAAATACAACTATGGTTGTAGGCTTTAATAAAGGTAAAATTACTTTGGTATACATGCTGAATGTTCCTGCACCTTCAATAGCAGCCGCTTCAATTGGAGAAGCAGGAATATGATTCAGTCCTGAAATAAATAAAATCATATTTAATCCGATTCCCTGCCACAATCCCATGCCGATCATGATAAAGGTATTGACATACGGTATTGCCAGCCAGTCACCTACCAGACTGTCCATACCCAGAAGGCCGAATATCTGCGGCAATCCATAGGTTGATATCATGGAGGCAATTATCATACCGCCTACCGTTGCGGATAAAGCCGTAGGAAAATAGAATATATTCTTAAAACCGGTTAACCAGGAGCTCCTGGTGATAAGGATCGCAAAGAACAGTGGAATTATAAGAGAAATCACCAAAGAGCAGACCACCCAGATAATTGTGTTCATAACGGAGATTCTGAAATTGCTGTCCTGGAACAGATAGAAATAATTATCCAGACCAACAAATTCCATGGGTGAAAATCCATCCCAGGAATGAAAACTTAAATAAATCGTATATACAATTGAAGTAATAAAAAATACCGTTGTTAAAACCACTGCCGGCAAAAGATATAAATAGTTCTTTAAATGACTTTTTTTCTTTTTTCGAAACTCGGTTAATTTATCCATTTACTTCCTCTTTCTTATATGGTGTACAAATGATGGATAAAACATCAGGGAGCGGCTGACCGGCTTCCCTGATGTTTAACAGGAAATGAATGTTATTTATCTCCTTATTTTTATATTGCCTGCTTACGTTAGGTAATTGCGAAACACCCATGTTGTATGGAGCTATTACCTAATGCTGCTTAATATTACCTGTTAGGCTTCTACTTGCTCCAGACTTCGTCGGCTTTTTTCTGGATGTTGCTTAACACTTCATCTATATCAGCGCCGCTGTACATAAATCTTGATAATTCATCCAGTGCATAATTTCTGATGTCTTCCGGCGTGTTTTCATAGTATCTTAAATACATCTGATAGTTGTCTGAATCTGCACTCATATTTAAAATATTCTGGATGGTTTTGTTGCTTACCGTAACTTTGCTTGTATTGGCAATGCCATTTTCATTTAACATAACATTCTGGGTATCCGGCTTGTAAAAATTACGAAGAGCTGCCAGGGCGGCGTCTTTGTCCTTACTTGCTTTTGCCACACAGATGGGAGATGCTTCAAAAAAAATAGTACTCTTTTGATCGTTCATACCTGGTACCACAAAGGAATCAAATTCTGTGCCTGCTTCCAAGCCATATTCCAATACCAGTGAATTGGCCATTGTATTCGGTTCCAGCATGATTGCGGTTTCACCTTTTGCAAAGGCTTTTGTTACATCGGTGTAAGCCACGGGTTTTGCAAAGTAACCTTTATCGAACATATCCTTCCAGATCTCCATTACCTTTTTCACACTTTCATCGGTATAATCTCTGGTACCGTTACAAATATCTAAATATAGCTGCGGCTCATAGGCTGCAATTAATTGTTCAAACCAGATAAAGCTTGCCCAGGAGTCATTCTTTAAGCCAATGGGTGTCGCTCCGCTCTGTTTGATTTTTTCACAGTCGGCTAAAAATTCATCAAAGGTTTTTGGTACATCCGTTATTCCGGCTTTTTCGAAAACCGTTTTGTTATAGATACAGGTATTATATAAAATACTGTATGGTGCTGCATAAACTTTTCCGTTTATCGTAAACGCATCTTTAATATCAGCAGAAACTCCGTCCGCTATGTAATTATCCCATTCCGCTGTCAGATCCACTAATTTATCATTCTTAGCCAGGGTTTCTAACTGTCCGCCGCTCCACCAGGTAAACATACCGGGTGCCGACTTGTCATCAATGGATTGCTGCAAGGCCGTCTGATAGGCTGCTACGTCCGGATAATTTACTATTTTGACATCAATACCGGAGTCGTTCTTCCAGACTAAGGTCAACTGATCAATAATCGCCTGGTCAGCTAACTTATCAAGCCAAAATTCCGTATTGCCTTCCGGTTTTTGATTCTCTCCTTTCGTATTTTCCGCTGCTGAATTATTAACCCCTTCGGTTTCTGTTTTAGTGCCCCCACACCCGGTAACGATGATGCTCATTGCTGTTACCGCCATTAGTAATGCTGCCAGTTTCTTCATTTTGAACATGCTAATACCCTCCGTACTTGATTTTATTATAACGTTATAATGTTATAACGTTATAATATACACTAACACAGGAACCCCTGGCTTGTCAATAAGTTTGTATTTCGTAATGCATTTTGGTTATTCATTAGTATTAATTCCAGATACTCTTTTACTATTTTTACACCAAAAAACATCCATTAAAATACGCCGGGTCCAGTCCTCTATCTCTCTCGGATTAACTGACCTGTAACCGTATTTGCAATGGATGTTACTTGCTGGTTTATGCTATGTCTGCTGATAAAACTTATAATTCCACAGAGTACTTGTATTTATCTCCAGGATAATAGCAAACTGTGTACTCTACTAATTCATCTTGCTGATCCGTTGTTTTTCTTGTTCTTTTAAATACCGGAGAACCAACGGATATATTCAGATATTTACTAATCTCCTTATCTGCCAGGACTGCTTCAAAGGTATCTTTTCCTTTTACTATTTTTACACCATACCGGCTCTCTAACAAATTATACAGGGAATCCAGGTATTGCTTCGGATCTAAAGGCAGTTCATAATTCTTTTTCAGATAAGTAATGGAATATACGATGGGCGAAGCCTTCGCACTACGGACACGCACTAACTTATAGAGCTCTTCGCCTTCCACTACATTTAATTTAGATGCAATCAGTTTCGTTGCCTTTTCTAAGATAATATCACAGTAACTGGTTTCCATCTGGATTCCATGCTGTTCCATTTCCTCTGAAAAGCTGATTACTCTTTTTAATTTTTCATCTATTTTCTCAAAAATTACAGTAGTTCCAATCCCCTGTGCACTTTGCAGATATCCGGCATTCACCAGTGAACTTACTGCCTGCCGTACCGTAACCCTGCTGACATCAAAAAGCTCCTGCAGCTGCTTTTCACTTGGAAGTATATCTCCGTAAGCATACTCGCCCTTTTCTATCTGCTCCTTTAGAATATTTTCAATCTGAAAGTATAATGGAGCCGCACCTTTTTCATGGTTTAGTTTCATCCCGTTCATCCTCTTCTATGTTAAGATTTCATAATAAAAACCTGTAATTATCAATCAATTCAAATCCTTTTACCATACTTGTAAAACTTAAAAAACTCCCGTCTTTAAAAGGATTAAAGACGAGAGCATATGCCTCATGATAACACTTTAATTCAACCCATCTTTACAGTAAGAGTTTCACCTATTGCATTAAGATCAGTTTTTCCTTATTGCTGTACCCGGTATTACCTAATCAGGATAATTTATGCCGGAAGCCGCTAAGTGAATTTATCCCATTTAGAATAGCATGTAGCAATCCTTTTGTCAATATCGGATTAAGTCATGGATTTCTTATCAGCTCTTGCTATTCATCTTTTGTTTCCATTTTCTTTTCTCCTTGTACAAGCCGATTACCAAATATAAATATATGATAAAGATCAGGAGACAGAATACAAATAATATCATTAAAAAAAGGGAAGCTTTCCTGCCGGCAGAGATTAATTCCCGAAAGATCAGCTGCAGTCCGTTAAACTCCAGATAGAGAATGAGTATGCCAAATAGCCCCCAGTGCTTCCAAAGCTTATTATACATAGCGTATTTTGATTCAAAGTCGGTAAAGACCTTTTCGTTCAACCCTTCCCTGCCAGGTTTCCGGAAGTAATACCATTTTCCTTCATAGATACCGTCATAGCTACAAATCTCCTCCCATCCGGCATCGGAATATAACAGGTGATAATCCGGTGTATCTTCTTCTTTTCTTACATAGTCAAGCTGATAAATAAAATTATCCTTTTCTCCTTTTACGAAATCATACCATACAAGTACTCCCTTACGTACCTGTTTTAAATGCCAGCCCTGTGCGGCCATACTCACCAGGAACTGTTCTTCTTTTTCATATTGATGAGGTAAATAGTACTTACTGACTGTTTTCCGGTTCTCTTCCACATCCATACTCCTTTCTGCCGTTTTCATATAATTCTATTTTCATATTATTCCATTTAAATATAATTCCATTTAAATATAATTTCGCTATTCTTTTATACCATCCTCAAGTACTTTCCTCGCAGAATCTGTTATTTTATCGTATTTGTCTTTTTGCTTCCTCTTTGGTCATCCGGATCAGGTATTGCCGGTTTTAAAAGAGTTCCGAAGAGAGTTTCTGCGCCTAAATTTAAGCAGCAACAGAAAGAAAAGGAGCCCTAGTGTCAGCCCTATACTATCAATCAAAACATCAGTTAATTGTCCAGATCGATCCGGTACAAATAACTGATGTATTTCATCCGTACAGGCATAGAAGATTCCAATTCCTTCACACCATATAATTAGTTTCCGTCCCCGCCTGTTATGTAAAAAATAAAGCGGAAACGCTATTGTTACGGCTAACATGCCATATTCCGCCATATGTCCCAGTTTGCGTATTGGAGTATGTATGGATTCGGTCAGTTCTATATTCTCTTCCGGCGTCAGATTCAGCTTTGCAGTATCTACAATAACGTTTACAACCTGCTCCGTCAGTTTAAGGCTAAGCCCGGAGGACTGTTCTCCATTAGCGGTGGAAAATCGAAATATAATTACCATCATAAGGATTGCAGGCAGCCACATCAATACTTTAATTTTATCTATCATTTTAATTTCCTTTGTACTGCCACATTAGAAATATGAAAAAGTTTCACAGGGTAAAAAAATCCGTATGCAGCATTTCTTTCTTTTATATTTATATTTTCTTTAATCTTTTACTCCTATTTTTTCCTCTATCTTTCAGACTATAATGTACCCATAACAGCGGACATGTTATTTGGTGGAGACCTAACTTTCAGACATACTCACTATATAGACCCTTAGTTATGGACACTTACTTTTCTTCTATCTACTCTTCTGTTTTATCTTCTATTCTTACTTCTAACTTTTCTATTTTCTCTTTTACTCTAGTTCCATTGCAATCTGAAGCAGTGTTTTGGTAACCTGTTCTTTGCCGTGGATATATTAAATCTAGCTAATCCAGGTTCTTTTATTCTGTTTAGTAAATTATTACAATTATAGCAAATGCCATTGATATGTCAATGCTATTTCTTTAATAATAAGATGGGTAGATGAGGTAATGGAATCAATCCAAGGCATTTCTTTTCTATCAATGCTTTCAAAAAGAATGAGTAGAAATTCTAATCCTGTCTCGAAGCCCTGAGCCCTTTCAGGTTGTGAATGAAATACAGTAAAAAATAGAAGGTCAGAATCCCCAGCGTCATACCTGCGCTGTCGATTAACACATCCGTAAACCTTCCTGAGCGTCCAAGAACAAATAATTGATGTATTTCATCCGTACAGGCATAGAAAAAGCCAAAACCGAAGGACCAGAGAATTAAACGCCTGCTGCTGATCCGGTATTGATATAAAGCAAAAGCCAGAGCCAGGGCCAGCGCGGCATATACCGATATGTGACCTGTTTTACGGATTATATAGTGCAGCAGGTCAACGGAAAAGTCTTCCTGAACCGGATTCAAATCCAACAGAGGTATTGCCGTGAAAACGCTTACCAGCCTATCCGTCACCTGGGAACTCATACCTGCGGACTGCAGACCATCAGCGGAAGAGAAATTATATATTAAAAGAAGGACCAGTATAACCGGAATCCAGACTACAAATTTTTTTGTATGTTTCATTGTCTACCTGATTGTCACCTTTCTAATTATAATTAGTGATTAATGTAATAAAGATATACCTATGGTAATACGCCTTATTTAACCTATACGAAAGCGGTTTGAATGGCATAATAATTGTGTCCTGTATTCATATTATTCACTTGGTATATTTTTGTCTCTCTAATTCCACTCGAACGTTTATTATACTATTTTCTCCATCTTTAACTGTTTTAAACAAAAAAGGTCTCTGATATGGGATAAAACCAAAGTCAGAAACCTCTATACTAATACAAATGTATCAAGACCAATTCATACCGCAAGTCCACTTGCGGTACTACCCAAATAAGAAGTATAAAATATCTTTTATTTCTAAATCATCTCTATGCATATCACAAGCACCCCTGCGATACTATCCTAATTAGAAATATAAAATTCATTTATTTCTAAATAATCTCTATGCATATCACAAGTACCCCTGCGATACTATCCTAATAAGAATATAAAATTCTTTTATTTCTAAATAATCTCTATACATATCACAAGCACCCCTGCGATACTATCCTAATTAGAATATAAAATTCTTTTATTTCTAAATAATCTCTATATATATCATAAGCACCCCTGCGATACTGCAATCGAGTAGGAGGAAATTTCTCTAACTGAGAAATTTCCGACCTCTCACACCACCGTGCGTACCGTTCGGTACACGGCGGTTCAATCAACTTAACAAGTAACACACCTTTCGGTGTAGTAATCTATCATTGAGACTAGGCCAAAGTCTTTCAGCCTGTTGGGGCTGATTGCCCTTTGAATATCTGTCATGGAACATACACGAGCTATACATGCTCCATTATAGGCTGTTCTATAGGAAGCCCATCTTGGTATTCCCAGTTTCATTAAGTTCTTCGCTCTGTTCTGTGGTGTTTTCCAATGTTTCCAAATACACATACGTAATCTATAACGTATGTTACTGTCCAGTTTCTTGCACAATTCTTTCATACTTCCGATTTTGAAATAATTAATCCAACCTCGGGTTAGCTGATTCAGTTTCTGAATCTTGTATGCATTGTCTACTCCCCAGCTCCGACAAGTTAATTCTTTCATTCTTGCTTTGAACTTTGCCACTGACTTCGCATGTGGTTTTGCTTTGTACTGTTTTGCAAATGAATCATAGTAAAATCCGAATCCCAGATACTTTATGCCTTTGGGTTTATCCACTTTACTCTTGCTGACATTAACTTTTAATCCAAGCTTTTCCTCAATGAATTTCGAAAGGCTCTTCATTACTCTGTTAGCTGCCAGTTCACTTCCGACCATAATAATACAGTCGTCTGCATATCTGACAAAATCCAGTCCTCTTGCTTCCATTTCCTTATCCAGTTCATTCAACATGATGTTCGCTAAGAGCGGTGAGATATTTCCACCTTGAGGTGTTCCTATTACAGAATCCTCATATTCATCCTCTATCATAACTCCGCTAACTAAGAACTTTCGTACAATAGAGATAACAGCTCCATCTTTGATTGTTCTTCCGACTATCGTCATTAACTTATCATGGTTTACTGTGTCAAAGAACTTTTCAAGGTCAATGTCCACTATCCAGTTATGCCCATCATTCATCATTTCTAATGCTGTAAGTACTGCTTGCTGTGCACATCGGTTTGGTCTGAATCCATAGCTGTGGTCATGGAACTGTTCTTCGAAAATCGGTGTAAGTACCTGGGCTACTGCTTGTTGTATAAATCTATCTGTAACTGTTGGTACTCCAAGTTTTCTGATTCCACCATCTGGCTTTGGTATCTCTACACGCCTTACAGGTTGCGGTTTATATTTACGTGTCCGCAACTGTTCCTTAATTATTTCGCCGTTCTCCGAAAGGTGTTCGCCTAGTTCTGTGTATTCCATTCCATCCACACCCTCTGCTCCTTTATTTCGTACGACTTGCAAATATGCCGTATTGAGGTTATCTTTACTTACTATCTGCTCCATTAGACTACTTGTGTCCATGCGTTGTTTCCTTTCTGCCCCGTTTACCTCTGCCACCTTTGACGTCATCGACAGGCGTTGCTTTGGCTACAAGTCGGAACCTACTTCAACTGATTGATTGTTCACCCCTTCACTCCATTTCCATTACAGAAACTTCTTCGCTACTATGGGTTCTGCTGACTTCTCACAGTCCGTTGTTACTCGGCTAATGAAACCGCTGTGAGACCTCCCCGATTAAGGTGCGAGCTCTTTCCCCTCATCTATCCGTCACATTTACTCGTACTTCCAGCAACTTTTGGACTTCATCTCTTTTAGCAGACTTATCCGTATTTCCGAGCCTTATATGTGATTCCTGTCCGTCGGACCAAGGGTTTGCCTACAGCTTCCTTCAAATTCCACCTCACGATGGACACCCTTGCTGTTCAGCTATGTGTTTCCTCGTTGCCTAGGCACACTCGGGACTTGCACCCGCTAGAGCCCGCCCATGGCGGGCAAACTAAAAAAAGATTGAATAATGCACCGAAACGCATTCTTCAATCTTCTCTATGGAAGATGCTTATTATTAAGACTGCATCCCCCTGCTTATAAAATTGTTATATAAATATTATAGTTAAAAATATTACTATTTTTGTTTTATTATTTGCTTGCTCCAATCACAAATGTTCAAAACTATTTATTCTTTTTATCTACACCGATTTATAATTTAAACTGGCCTACCAGTTTCTCCAGTTCATAGGCTATTTTTTGAAGTTCCTGGGCGGACAGATTTACATTGTCCATACTTGAAGTCTGTTCTTCCAGAGACATGGATATTTCCTCTGTGGATGCACTGGATTGCTGGATATACCCGGAGATGTCTTCCATAGTATTTACAACCTCATCCTTTTCATTGCTGATTTGCATAATGCTGTTTATGATTTCCTGTATATCCTGAATCACACCGGCAATGGAACGGCTGGTGGCATCAAAAGCCTTCCCGGACTCTCTTGATACTTCGGCGGTCTTATGTGCAGCTTCTGTTCCCTGCTTCATATATTCTCTGGTCTTTTCAATTGCAGACCCCACCTCATTTATAATGGTTTCAATCCCTGCAATGGAATCGGTGGTCTGTTCTGAAAGTTTCCCGATCTCATCGGCAACTACGGTAAAGCCCCTGCCGTTTTCTCCGGCTCTGGCACTTTCAATCATAGCATTTAACGCAAGCAGATTTGTCTGTCCGGCTATTTTCTTAATCACATTGGTAATTTCGGTTATTGATTCCAGTTTAATGCTTAAGGAATCAACCTGTTCCTTAATCTGATTTGTGACCGTATCATTTTCATCTGCGGCATTTTTCAGTTCGCGAAGGCTTTCTGTCCCTGCCTGACTGGCAGCCTGGGAAGCTTTAATACTATCCTGTATAGAACCTGCCCGATTATGTAACCGATTGATTTTTTCTGCCAGGGCATTTAGGCTTTCCATGCCTTTCTGCGTATTTATGGCAAGTCTGGCTGAACCGTTATTTAACTGTTCGGAAGCATTCGTGATTCCTTCCGAGGTACAGGAAGTCTCTTCAAGAACCGCTGCGAGGCTCTGGGAACTGCCTGACACCTGGTTGGCATTCTCTTTTATTTCACCTACCATCGTTTTAAAGATCTGTCTCATATTCTCAAGTGCCGCGCTCATTACACCTATTTCATCCTTACCTTTATGGGCAAATTCTATGGTAAAATCCCCGGAGGCAAATATCTTTAAGTTCTCACAAATGTTTTTAATAGGCTTTACGATCTGCCTCGAAAGAAAAACACCAAGTATTATGGCCAGTAACATGACCAAAAGAGATATGGTAACAGTCTCAATGACAGCTTCCCGAATCTGGCCGTACATGCTTTGTAAAGAAATTCCAATATTTAAGGCTCCGGTAATCACAGCTCCATTTGATATATCCGTAGATACATTATAAACTTTTTCACCGGACGGAAGCTTCAAAATCTGTCCCAGGGTTTCCTGATTGTTTATTACCTCGGATACATCACCCGTCTGTGTGGCGGAAGAAACGGCATCCAATCCGCCCTCCGGCTGTTCCGGTTGACTGTTATCCGATACAATTACCGCAGAATTCTCATCCGAAAGGGAAACATATACGATATTGCCGTCACTGCCCTCTTTAATGTCCTTAAAAATCCCCTGTAGCTGATTTAATTCCGTTACGTTGTTATTAATAATTTCTCTCTTTAAATTTGCAATCAGTGTTTTACCGTCGCTTTGCATCTGGCTGATTACGGACTTTTGCAGCATGTAATAAGATACACCCATAAACAATACGGAGCAGATAAAGGTAATTATTATCATAGCTGCCAGTATTTTTCTCATTAACGACTTATGCATCTTTTCTTAAACCCCCTAAAAACTTCATTATTCTACAAATTATACTATAAAATGAATAATTAGTAAATGTTACATTTTTAGATAATGAGTTACGAAAGGGTTAATAGTCTGCTATTTTAATTGGAAATAACCTGTTTATACATTTGATTTAATCTCTGCCATATAAATCTCTTGTGTAGACTTTCTCTTCTACATCACTGATTTCCTG
>JAEZSL010000133.1 GCA_023443925.1 Bacillota bacterium
GGTTCCCGTACAGCCATGCTGCAGACCGGAGAAGCAGATTTAATATACCCCATGCCTTCTGATCAGATTGCAGCAGTTGGTACCTCCGGCGACATTACCGTAAATGCTACTACCTCCACCATTATGAGATATGTAACCTTAAATACGAATTTAAAGGAATTAAACGATGTAAGGGTACGTCGGGCTATGAATTATGCAATTGACCGCAATGCTTATGTACAGCTTATGTATGCAGGTTATGGTGCTCCGGCCACTTCCGTTATGGCTCCTTCCATTTCATATTACAGTGAACAGCCGGCTTATGATTATAATTTGGAGAAGGCAAAATCTCTGCTGGCGGAAGCCGGATATCCCGACGGCTTTAAACTTACACTCTGGGGAGATAATTCTACCCAGGAAGTTAAGGGCATGACTTTCGTAAAACAGCAGCTGGAGCAGATCGGTATCGAAGTTGAAGTTGTTCCAATGGAACCGGCAACCGTATCAGATAAAATCTATGTACCGTTAGAAGATGCCGAAATTAATATGTGGTATGTAAACTGGTCACCTTCTTCCTGTGATGCTGATGGTGCAATGCGTGCTTTATTCTATAGTTCCATGTGCCCTCCGACCAGTGCCAATACGGCCTACTACAACAATACGGAAGTAGATGACTTACTGGATCAGGGTATTGCTTCCGCTGATCCCCAGGTACTGACACAGGTTTATGCCAAAGCCCAGTCTATCATCTGGAGTGATGCCCCCTGGTTATTCTTAGGCAATGACCAGAATATATTTGCCAACAAGGCATATCTCTCCGGCGTCAGTGTAGCCCCGGACGGAGCAATTAATTTTGCAGCAGCCACCTTAGCACAGTAATATAAGTATAAGTAAAACGAACAGAGGTGTTCACTTGGAAAACTGTCATCTTTGACATCTATAACAGATGGAATGTGGCAGTTTTCTTCTTAAATCAAAACACCGGGTTTCGATTGGAGGAACGTTCATGGGACGCTATTTCGTAAAAAGAATACTGGGAGCGGTACCGCTTTTACTAGCCATTTCCTTTTTAATATTTATGTTTATCCATTTAATACCGGGAGATCCGGTGCGCCTTATTGTAGGCTATGAAGCTACCCAGGATGAGGTCGAGGCGGTCAGGGATACGTTAGGACTTAATAAGCCTCTTTTAATACAGTACGTCAATTATATGAAAGGGCTTTTTACCGGTGATCTGGGAAATTCAATTAAAAGCGGCATGTCCGTGGCAGCTTTAATCGGTCCCCGTTTTAAACCAACCATAACACTTACCGTATGTGCAATGCTGTGGGCAGTTATAATTGGTGTTTTCATCGGTATCTTGTCTGCGGTAAAGAGGGGAAAACTATTAGACTATATCGGCATGATTACCGCTATTTCCGGGATTTCTATTCCCAGCTTCTGGCTGGGACTGGTTTTGATCCAGATATTCTCCGTAAAGCTTGGATGGCTGCCCACCGGGGGCCTTGACAGCTGGAAAGGTTATATTCTGCCTTCCTTTACCATGGGGGCAGGAATCATGGCGATTCTGGCACGTTTTACCCGTTCTTCCATGCTGGAATCTCTGAGGGAGGATTACGTGCGGACAGCCAGAGCAAAAGGGCTCCGGGAAATGTTAGTAGTCGGCAGGCATGCTTTTAAAAATTCCCTGATTCAGGTAGTAACGGTTGCCGGGCTTCAGATCGGCGGCCTGTTAGCCGGATCCGTTTTAATAGAAACCGTATTCTCCATCCCGGGGCTGGGCAGATTACTGGTGGATTCCATTGGCTATAGGGATTACAAAGTAGTCCAGGCTCTGCTGCTGTTCTTTGCGGTGGAATACATTGGGGTTAATTTGGTAGTAGACTTACTCTACGGTGTGCTCAATCCCAAAATTCGATATGATTAGGAGGTAAGTTATGGCTGAAAATAAAACGAATATACACGCTGCCGGCACAGCCGCAGAAGAAACTATGCCGGGGCCGTCAGGCAGGGGAAAAGAGTTTATTAAAAAATTTAAAAGAAGAAAAACAGCGGTAGCTGCCCTGATTTTTATACTGCTGCTGGGGATTTCCGCCGTGCTGGCGCCAGTCCTTGTACCTTATAATCCGGATATGGCAGATTATAATAATCTGCTGAAGGCACCAACGCTTAAACACTGGTGGGGTACCGATGAATTTGGAAGGGATATTTTCAGCAGGCTCTTAATGGGAACCAGGCTGTCTTTGTCCGTAGCCATCAGTGCGGTAGGTATCGGAGCAGCAATTGGTATTGTATTAGGACTTTTAGCCGGTTTTTATAATGGATGGATTGAAGCAGCCGTTAAGCGAAGTTCCGATATCTTATTCTCCTTTCCCGATATTTTGCTGGCCATTGCTATTGTTGCCATTATCGGTCCGGGAGTAATTAACGTAGTAATTGCAGTTGCCGTTTTTACCGTTCCATCCTTTGCACGCATTATGAGAAGTGCTACTTTAAGTGTAAAAGAAGCTTTGTACGTGGAAGTTGCCAGATCGGTGGGATGTAAAAACAGCCGCATCCTCTGGGTACATATATTTCCTGGTACCATACAGTCCATGATTGTTAATTTTACCATGCGTATCGGAACAGCCATCTTAGCGGCAGCCTCACTGAGTTTCCTGGGTTTTGGAGCCAATGTAACCGAACCGGACTGGGGTGCCATGCTATCCCAGGGACGCAATTATCTCAATACGGCTCCCCACATCGTGTTATTTCCGGGTATTCTGATTTTTCTTACCGTACTTGCTTTTAACCTGTTAGGTGACGGCTTACGGGATACTTTGGACCCGAAGATGTATTAGGAGGAGAAAAAATGGCAGAGATTTTATTGGAAGTTAAACATTTAAAAACAGAGTTTAAAAGGGATAAAACTATGGTTACGGCAGTTAATGACGTTTCTTTTACCATACACAAGGGTGAAGTACTGGGACTGGTAGGAGAATCGGGCTGCGGAAAATCCGTGACTTCCTTATCCGTTATGCGGCTGTTAATCGATACTCCGGGGAAAGTCACAGGTGGAGAAGTATTCCTGGAGGGCGAAGACCTGTTAAAATATCCCGAAAGCGAAATGAGAAAGATCCGGGGCAGCAAAATGGGTATGATATTCCAGGAACCCATGAGTTCCTTAAATCCTTGTATGCGCATAGAGAACCAGTTAATAGAAGCAATCAGGCTGCACCGGAATGTAAGCCGCAGGGAGGCAAGAGAGCACAGCCTTGCTATGCTCAAATCCGTCGGCATACCGGACCCGGAAACTACTTTAAGAAGCTTTCCCCACCAGCTCTCCGGAGGAATGAGCCAGCGGGTTGTCATCGCCATGGCCATGTCCTGTGATCCGGACCTGTTAATCGCGGATGAACCCACTACCGCTCTGGATGTTACCATTCAGGCTCAGATTCTGGAGCTGATGTTAGAAATTAAGAAGAAAAAGAATACTGGCATTTTATTAATAACCCATGACTTGGGGGTAGTAGCTGAAATGTGTTCCAGAGTAATTGTCATGTATGCGGGCCGTATTGTGGAAGAAGCACCGGTAAAGGAGCTTTTTGCAAGACCAATGCATCCCTATACCAGGGGGCTTATTGCATCCGTTCCCAAATTAGGCTCTGCAGTCACCGGTTTACCTTCCATTCCCGGTAATGTACCGGATCTTTCCGTTATGCCAAAAGGCTGCAAGTTTGCACCAAGGTGTAAGCTCGCAGAGGATATCTGCAGGGAGAAGGAACCGGAACTTGCGTTTACCGACAGTTTGGAGAACAGAAAGTGCCGTTGCCATTTAATAAATAAAATTAAGGAGGAAACAGACCTGTGAATACTCCCTTGGTATCCGTAAAAAATGTAACGAAAACCTTTCAGATTTCCAAAGGTTTATTTGCTCAGAAAAAATATGTCCACGCAGTGAATGAAGTTTCTTTTGATATTAATTCCGGTGAGACCTTTTCACTGGTAGGAGAATCCGGCTGCGGCAAGTCAACTACCGGAAGATTAATCGACCATTTATTAATCCCGGAACAGGGGGAAGTCTGGTTTGACGGGAAGGAAATCTCCAGTCTGAACGAAAACCAGATGCGTCCCTACCGGAGTGATGTACAGATGATCTTCCAGGATCCTTACAGTTCTTTAAATCCCAGAATGCGGATTGGCGATTTGATTGCGGAACCTTTGTTAATTCATACAAAATTAAGTAAAAGCGAGAGAACGAAAAAAGTTCAGGAACTATTGGAAATTGTAGGCTTAAAAGCCGGATATTACGACCGTTATCCTCATGAATTTTCGGGAGGACAGCGCCAGCGTATCGGTATTGCCAGGGCTTTAACGGTAAAGCCCAAATTAATAATAGCAGATGAACCGGTTTCGGCTTTGGATGTATCCATTCAGGCTCAGATTTTGAACCTGTTAAAAGAGCTGCAAAAGGAGTTTAATCTGACTTACCTGTTTATCTCCCATGATCTAAGTGTGGTAGAGATGATTTCCGACCGGATTGGTGTCATGTATCTGGGTACCATTGTGGAGACCGGTTCGAAAAAAGAACTATATGAGAACCCGGGTCATCCCTATACCAGAGCTCTGCTATCGGCAGTTCCCCAACCGGACCCTGAAAGGGAGAAAAACAGGATTTTGTTAAAAGGTGATCTGCCAAGTCCGGTGAATCCGCCTTCCGGTTGTTTATTCCATACCCGCTGCCCTTACTGTACGGATAAGTGTAAGGCCGAAAAGCCTGCTATGCGGATGGCTTCGGAAAAACATGGTGTAAAGTGCCATTATACAGATTTATTCAATGTGTAAATGCAAATTGTACTTCATCGCGATGCTTAAAAAAGGATTTTAATATATGCATATATGTAGTAAAATAGAAATAAATGTCGGGCCGGCAGCCTCCCAGGCCAGCCTGGGGTTATGCAATAGGTATCTTTTTGGATTCTCTGAATATTCTTAAGATCCGGGCTTTGATAAGAGAGAAGCGGGAAGAGGTAATGTTGTGCAGGGGATGCTTATTTTTATTCCCGCTTTACATGGAATCTGTACGGACTGATAAAAGAAAAAATGTAAGAACGATCTATAAGTATAGAAGAAAGCAGAGGAAACAGAATGTTTACAGAGGAAAGATTAGATGCAATCCTGCAAAATCTTCACCAGGACGGAAAAGTAAGAGTTAAAAATCTGAGTGAGCAGTTTCAGGTTACGGAGGATTGTATCCGTAAAGATTTGAAAGTACTGGAGAATGCAGGTAAGTTAAAGAGAACTTACGGCGGTGCCATTCTGTCCCAGGATTACCCCCTGGAGAGGGATGTAATTGACCGGAGAACTTATAATGAAGATAAAAAAATTATTATAGCAAAGAAAGCTTCGGAGTTAATCAAAGATCACGAGACCATATTCTTAGATATCTCCACCACCAATATTAAACTGGCGGAAATTCTGGTGGAGACCAGGAAAAGACTGGTTGTGGTAAGCAATATGATTGATATCCTGCAGATTCTTGCCAGAAGTTCCACAATAACCGCTATTGGCACCGGCGGAACTATGTACCGGACAGTCAACGGTTTTATGGGAGCTGCCACCATTGAAGTCATCAAGCAGTACAGCTTTGACCGTGCCTTTATCGGCAGCTGCGGAGTCGATATGGTAGACTTGTCCATCACTACGCTGGGTGTGGAGGACGGACTGACCAAAAAAGCGGCGCTGCAGAGCAGCAGGCATAAATATGTGGTAATGGAGAGGGATAAATTTTATTTTAATGATTCCTATAAATTCGCGCATTTTGACGATATCAACGGAATTATAACGGATGAAATACCGGATCAGTCCACCTTAAACGTTCTGGATTCAGCCGGCATAACTTTATATTGATCAATCAATCTAATGACGTTTGAAAAAGCATTACAAGGTGATTTGCGGATGGAATAGTGATTTAATAAAAAGGGGTATATGTATGATTTTAATAGAAAAGAATTCGAACTGTAATAACAGCGTGGCGTTTTATTATAAAGAAGACCCGGATCTAAAGGTACTGCCTGCGGCATTGCAGCAGGCTTTTACCGGTGAATTTCTGGAATCCTTTTTGTACCTTAAGGAAAACGGAGTGATACTTCTGCTGGGACTTGGAAGGGAAATCAAGGATAGAATTCAGATTAAAGAACTGGCTGCCAAGGCAGTAAAAGAAATGAAGCACCACAATATAAACCGTTTTTCATTTCCTGTTTTAAAAATAACAGAGGTCTTCGGAACAGACAGCATAAGAGATATTACGGAAGGCCTGATGCTGGGAGCCTATGTACAGAGACAGTTTCCGGAAAAAGTACGGGAAGCTTGTGAAATTATATTAACCGCCATAAGAGAAGGTGAAACTGCCGTTGTAGAAGCACTTGTCAGGGAAACTGTTCCTCTGGTTGAGGGGGTTATCTTTGCCAGGGATATGGTAAATCTGCCGGGCAATAAGTTAAGGCCGGAAGATTTTGCCGCAGAAATAAAAGGGTTTTTAAAAAATGCAAAAGTATCCGTAGAAGAACTGAACCTGGAAGCCCTAAAGCAGATGGGAATGGGCGGACTGGTATCGGTAGGTGAAAGCAGTGAGTATCCGCCGGTATTTCTGATTTTACGATATTTTAACGATCCTGATAGCAAGGAGATTACCGCTCTGGTAGGAAAAGGGGTTACCTGTGATACCGGAGGGTACTGTTTAAAAGCGGCGGATTCCATGCTGGGAATCAAAGGAGATATGGCGGGCGGGGCTGCGGTTGCAGGCGCGATATATGCCCTGGCCAAAAATCAAAGTAAGACCAATGTAATCGGTTTTATTCCCGTATGCGAAAACAGAATCTCCCCGGGAAGTCTGCTGCCGGGAGATGTAATCACTTCTTATTCGGGAAAAACAATAGAGATCGTCAATACCGATGCGGAAGGCAGATTAATTTTAGCAGATACCATAGCTTATGCGGCGGCGAAAGAGAATGTAACCAGAGTACTGGATATTGCCACACTAACGGGTGCCGTGGTGAATATGCTGGGCTTTAGCGTAGCAGGAGTAGTCACGGATAGTCAGGAATTTTTCGAGGCCTTCCGCACCGCATACCGTATCTCGGGTGAGCGTTATTGGAGGCTGCCTGTTTTTGACGAACATGATAAAATGATTCAAAGTAAAATAGCGGATATAAAAAATATGGGTGAAAAGTATTGCGGTACTATAACAGCAGGTTTGTTCATTAAAGCTTTTGCAAATGGATTGCCCTGGCTGCATATTGATATTGCAGGAACGGCATGGGTTGATACACCTATATTTGAATACCAGTCAAAGGGAGCAACCGGGGCAGGGGTTACCTCTATCTATCACCTGTGCAGCCAAAAAACAGCCGAAGAACCGTTGGAAGGAGACTTAAAGAATGGTTTGTTATACTCTGGAAGCCTGCGTTGATTCGGTAGAATCTGCTCTTGCTGCCGCCAAAGGCGGAGCCGGCAGACTGGAACTTTGCAGTAATTTAATTATAGGGGGAACTACACCAAGTCCATGGTTATTTAAGGAAATTAAGAAATATACGGATGTTCCTGTCAATGTATTGATACGTCCCCGTTATGGAGATTTTTGTTATTCGGAATATGAATTTAACATAATAAAAGAAGAAGTAAATATGTATAGGGAGTTAGGTGCCAATGGCCTTGTCCTGGGGATTCTAAAACCAGACGGAACCCTTAACCTGGAGCAGATGAAGCTATTAATAAAAGCTGCCGGTGATATGGAGATAACCCTGCACCGGGCATTTGATGTCTGCATCAATCCGTATGATGCATTGGAGCAGGCTAAAAAGCTGGGTATCCGCTCGATTCTTACCTCCGGACAGAAAAATACCTGTACCGCCGGCAGCGGATTAATAAAAGAGCTGGTAGATTTAAGCCGGGGAGAAATTGAAATTTTAGCAGGCGGCGGTGTGGATGCTTCGGTAATCAAAGAGGTTGCTCCCCTGACCGGTGTCAGAGCCTTTCATATGTCCGGTAAAGTAAGCACGGACAGTGCCATGGAATTCCGAAAAGAAGGAGTAAGCATGGGACAGCCATTTTTAGATGAATATTTGATATGGAAAACAGAAGAAAGTAAAATATGGGAAGCAAGGCTGGTTTTGGAGGATTTAGGCAGGCAGCAGAACCCTTAAACCTGGTAAGCTGTCTCATATCTGTTAGTCAAAGGCAGGAGAGGTGAAAGTATGTTTTCAGAAAAAAGAAAATTAGTAATAGAGAAACAGTTCCGGCAGTTATTAGAAGAACTGCCGGTATTGGAGAAAGAGTTGGTCCGGTTTCATGAACTTGAAGCGGATACTGCACTGGCAATGAAATATTTATATACCACCATGCCCTTTAGTGATATTGGGAATTATTCCTTTGATACTTTTTTGGATTATGCCAGCCACGGAATCTATCTTTGGAAACATGGGGCTTACCGTAAGGAGATTCCGGAAGCTGTCTTCTTAAATTATATATTATACCATCGCATTAATGAGGAGGAGATCCTGCCCTGCCGGTCTTTCTTTTATGAACAGTTAAAAAGAAGGACGGAAGGACTTACTATGAAAGAAGCCATATTAGAAGTGAATTACTGGTGTGCGGAGGAAGCAGCCTACCGCTCCACCGATGCAAGAACCGCCGCACCGGTTACAGTATACAACTGCGGTTATGGCAGATGCGGGGAGGAATCCACTTTTACGGTCAGTGCCCTGCGTTGTATTGGAATTCCGGCAAGACAGGTATATGCACCCAGATGGTCACACTGCGATGATAATCATGCCTGGGTTGAAGTCTGGTGTGACGGCAGCTGGTATTTTCTCGGAGCCTGTGAACCGGAGGAAATATTAAATAAGGGATGGTTTAACAGTGCCTCTTCCAGAGCGATGCTGATTCATTCCAGATGTTTTGACTTTATAGGTGTAGACGAAATAACTGATAAAAAAGAGCTAATCGGTATAGACGAAATAACCAATGGAGAAGAAATTATCGGGCGGGAAGGAATGGTAACCATGTTAAACCAGCTTGGCAGATATGCGAAGACGGAAACGGTTACCGTTAGGGTAATAGATTCTTATGGACATGCGGTTAAGGATTGCAGAGTTGAGTTCCAGATAATGAACTATTCGGAGTTTTATACCCTGGCAATTATAAGAACTAATGAAAACGGTATGGCGTCATTTACCACAGGACTGGGCAGTTTGAATATCCATGTAAACTCAAATGACAAGGAGTCGGGTCTGCTTATCGATACCAGGGTACAAAGAGAGGCGGTTATAACGATAAAGGACATGAGCGGCCCGGAAAATAGCTGGCATGCCTTTGATATGATAGCTCCCGTTGACAGCCCGGTGAATAACCGGATGCCAACCCAGCTACAAAAGATAGCGGGAGAAAAAAGATATTCCAGGGCTGTTACAAAAAGACTGGATAAAATAAAGGATATCCGCAATAAGGACATAGATAAATTCTTAAATTCTAATCCGAGCCATAAAGTTTTGAAAGAAAAACTGTTAAGTGTCTTAACCGTAAAAGACCAGTGTGACATGAGTGCAGACATTCTGGAAGAGCATTTTAGATATGCCCTGCCTTATAAAGATACTCTTTCTTCTTCCTATAATGAAGAAATATTTCTGAAATACCTGTTAAATCCCAGGATTCAGAATGAACCGATTTATAAATACCGCAGCTGTATCAATGAGTACTTTACAGAGTTACAAAAAGAAGAGTTTAAAAGTATGCCAACACGAATCTGGAACTATATTGATACAAAGATACGCAGCTGTGAAAAAAGAGAACATCCGGGACTGGTGACAACCCCACTTGGCTGTTTTAAGACCGGTACCGGCAGTATACAGTCAAAGCATATTTTATTTGTGGCGATTGCAAGAACTTTAGGTATTCCAGCCAGGCTTGCAGCAGAAGACGGCTCTATGGAATACTGGAGTGAAGGCGAATTCCATCCGGTTTTAGAGTGCGTAAGCGGTACTTCTTCCCTCGAACTTGAAGCGGGTGATGATAAGATATCCTGGATTTATTATCAGAATTATACGGTCGGGCAGTATGTAAACGGTTCTTATGCCACACTGGGACTTGACGGAGCAGAGTTTGTTAACGGTAAGTTAAAGCTTTCCTTAAAACCGGGGAAATACCGGATACTTACTTCAAACCGGCTTCCAAACGGCAATATCTTCGCCAATGAGTATAAACTGACTCTTAAGACAGGTGAAGATAAAACCGTACGACTCTCCTTAAGAGATGCAAAGCTGTCCGACATGCTTGAGAATATTTCCGTGCATGATTTTACACTAAGTCAGGAAGATGGAAAAACAGTAACCGGCAGCAGTTTGACAAAGAACGGTAAGAGAATACTAATCTGGCTGGAAGAGGGGAAAGAGCCAACGGAACATATATTAAATGAACTACTGGAGAGAAAAAAAGAGTTCAGGGAATTTACAGGGCAGCTGAATTTTATAGTACGCAGTAAAGCTTCTCTTGCAGATCTGTCAATCTCCAAAGTCCTGCAGACATTTCCCGGTGTAATAATCCTGTTTGATGATTTTCAGGAAAATGTCCGGACTTTAGGCCGGAGATTATATGTGGATCCGGATAAGCTTCCTCTTATTGTGGTCACCAGTAAGGAATTAAACGGAATCTATGCCGCCAGCGGTTATAATGTAGGAACCGGAGATTTGCTTTTGCGGTTATTAAAGGAAGAGGTTTGAGTTTCATACGGGAACTCTTAAGTATCGTCTGGTTTCATATTCTGCAGTTGATAAAGAGTAATCTTTTTTATTGTGTACTAAGTAGTAACATCCTTTAATAAATTATTTTAATCCCGATGCCAATACATATTTATCCTTATATTTACGAAAACTATTCATGTGGTGATAAGACTTAAAGTAAATATAAAGGATAGAAAGGATGCCGCAGATGAATTCTTTCACCTGCTATATTTGTTTCACATATTATTCTGTGGCAGTATCCCAGACTGGTCTGGGATATGTATGGGTGTAAATATGGATAAATCTAAAAAAGAGAAACAGCAGCAAAAAAAGGAACATGAGAAATTCAACAATATTACAAATAAGATCAAGGTTGAAAACCAGAATCAGACCCATAATGTGGTGGAAGAAGGGATTGGACCGATCAATCAAAAGAGATAGCATTCTTAGAAATAATGAATTGACCCCAAAAGTTAGGTAGAGAAAAATCTAACTTTTGGGAGGTCACATCACAACTTTAAGGGTGCTATCTCTTTTTTAGGATAGAACTCCGGATCTTCTTCATAACTCTAAGCCTCCTTCCTGTTATTTTACAGTTAAATTCTGAGCAGCTCTGCCAGAGTGCGTGAAAGGTTCTGAAAGAGTTAAATGAAGGCCGGAGGAACAATACCTAAAGAGTACGAAAAGATTACAAAAAGGTGTAGTTAGCTAGATACTCTTTAGGTTTGGAGAATAATAAAGAATTAGCGCAAACGGTTGCTCAAAATAGAAAATAATCAAATCTAAAATTGTAAAAATGATATTTTAATTGTAAAAAATACATAAAAAAATAATTATTATAGCATATATTATATAAATATTGACAGAAATTCATCCGGGTGTTAAGATATATTTAGGCAACCGATTGCACAAGAAAGAGGTATTTTAATGTACGATAGCGACAAAATAAGAGCAGCAAAAAACATTACTATTGGTGATATTGCCAGAGATTTAGGACTTTCCAAATCTACTATTTCCAGAGCTATCTCAGGAAAAGGCAGAATCAGTGAAGCCACAATGTTAAAAGTGCAGGATTATATCAGACAGCACAATTATAAGCCCAATGCCATAGCCAAGGGATTAGCCCAGTCTAAAACTTATAATATTGGTGTTGTCCTGCCGGCGGATGCGAATCTTATTGAGATACCATTTTTTCAAGGTTGCTTGATGGGCATCTGTGAAGAAGCAGCAGGCCAGGATTATGATGTGGTTGTTACCATGATCAAAGAAGATGACATCACCTTTCTGCAAAGACTGGTAAATAACCAAAAGGTAGACGGCGTTATTTTAACCAGATCATTGCTAAATGATATTCCGGCCAATTATCTGAAAGGCTCGGGAATACCTTTTGTGGTGATTGGTTCCTGCGAAGATGATGAAATCATTCAGGTTGACAATGACCATATTGCAGGCTGCTGTGAATTAACCTCGATAATGCTGATATCCGGCTGTCACTCGCTGGCATTTTTGGCAGGCAATCAGAATCATATTGTAAACCGGAACCGTTATGCCGGGTTTATGAAAGCCTTTCAGGATTTGAAAGTTAGTATGAACGACAGTATAGTTTTTCTTGACATGAATAATAACATATTAATTGACCGTGCTGTAAAGTCTGTTATGGATCGGCATATAGACTGTATCCTCTGTTCTGACGATTTAATATGTACCAGAGTGCTTACCACACTGAATGCCGGTAATTATACCATCCCGGATGATGTAAAGGTTGCTTCGTTTTACAACAATGCACATTTGGATAGCTATAATCCGCCAATCACAGCACTAAGTATTGATCCAAAAGAATTAGGAATTGCCGCAGCAAAGAGATTAATTGACAAAATATCCGGTATAACCGGAATTCCAAAGACCTGGGTTAATTATGAAATTGTGCTGAAAAGATCCACCAAGTAACAAGTATTTCGTTTTACGAAGGTAATTAAAAAACTTTATAATGCTTAGGAGGTAATTTATGAAGAAATTTCTATCTTGCTTATTGGTTTTGGTTATGACAGTAGCTTTAACAGCGTGCGGTTCAGGTAAGAAAGAAGGTCCGGCAGCAACCAACGGGGGCAAAACCGCTGAAAATGGGGAGACGGCGGCCACAACTTCAGACGGCGGCAACACTCTGACAGTCTGGTGCTGGGATCCTGCATTTAATATCTATGCTATGCAGGAAGCAGAGAAGGTGTATCAAAAAACGAATCCTGATTTTAAATTAAACATTATTGAAACTCCATGGGATGATGTGCAGACGAAACTCACTACAGCTGCATCCTCCGGTGATCTTAGTACTTTACCTGACATTTTCCTGATGCAGGACAATGCGTTCCAGAAAAATTATACCAATTTTCCGGAAGTGTTTGTAGATTTAACAGATTCAGGTATTGCCTTTGATTCTTTTGCACAGGCAAAAGTGGCATACTCGGTTGTTGGCGGTAAGAATTACGGTGTTCCTTTTGATAATGGTACCGCGATTAACTGTCTGAGAACCGATGTATTGGAACAGGCCGGTTATACCATCAAAGATTTCACCGATATTACATGGGATAAATACATAGAGCTTGGCAAAGATGTTCTGGCAAAAACAAAGCTGCCTTTACTTTCAGGTCAGGCAGGTTCTCCGGACTTAATTATGGAAATGCTTCAGTCCGCCGGAGAAAGTTTATTTAAAGAAGACGGGACACCTAATATTGTTGGGAACCAGGCTTTAAATGAAGCAATCCGTGTATATACGTCTTTAGTAAAAGAAGGTATTTTAGTCGAAGTAAATGACTGGGATCAGTATATTGGAACTTTCACCAACGGAACCGTTGCAGGTACTATTAACGGCTGTTGGATTCTGGCTTCCGTACAGACTGCCGCTGACCAGTCCGGTAAGTGGGCTTTAACAAATGTACCTGCTTTAAATGCTGTTCCGAAGGCAACCAACTATACCAACAACGGCGGTTCCAGCTGGGCAGTCACTACAAACAGCAAAAATCCTGACTTAGCGAAAGATTTCCTGTCCAAGACCTTTGCCGGAAGTGTTGAATTATACGAAACCATACTTCCTTCCTCCGGTGCTCTTGCAACTTATTTACCAGCAGGAGAGAGTGATGTATACTCAAAACCCTCCGATTTCTTCGGCGGTCAGGCAATCTATTCTGATATAACTACTTTTGCGGGTAAAGTGCCCAGCAATATAACCGGTGTTTATTACTATGAAGCAAGAGATGCTGTCGGAGTAGCTTTGACAAACGTAGTTGGCGGTGCAGATCTGGAAGCGGAACTTAAGAATGCAGAAGACACCGTTAAATTCCAAATGGGACAATAGTATTCAGAATACTGCTGTGGGTGTTTGATTACTTATGCAGATAGTAAAGGAGCTGCTGCGAAGCCTTAAGTCTATGTTGTATGCTTTCTGTTCATGTAGTTACATAAAGCAGGCTAAACTTTAAGGTACTTGCGGCAGCTCTTTTTGCATTAGAAATCCCCCCTGTCAGATTGGAGGAGGCTACGTATGGAGAGCAAAAAGAAAAAAATAGGATTATCCAGGAGAAGGAATCTCATGGGCTGGATTTTCTTACTGCCGGCAGTTCTTTTGATCTGCTGGATGAGTTTTTACCCCATGATACGGGCACTTATTTTATCCTTTAGAACGGGTGTCGGTGTACACATGAAGTTTGCCGGGGGATACAATTATACCAGGATGCTGCAGGATAAAGTATTTATTCAGGCTTTATTGAATAACTTTGTTTATTTAATCATCCAGGTTCCTATCATGCTGCTTTTGGCATTGGGGCTGGCATCCATGCTTAATAATAAGAATTTGAAGTTTAAAGGTGTATTTCGTACTGCGATTTTTTTGCCCTGCGCCACTTCGCTGGTATCCTATGCAATTATCTTCCGGGCTTTGTTTGCCCTGGACGGGTTTGTAAATACCATGCTGCTAAAGGTCGGTTTTATCGATATGCCCATTAACTGGCTGGGAAATCCAACCACTGCTAAAATGGTAATCATAATAGCCCTGATCTGGAGATGGACCGGCTACAATATGGTTTTTTATCTGGCAGGACTGCAGAATATTGAATATACCATTTATGAAGCTGCAAAAATTGACGGTGCCGGTCCCTTCCAACAGTTTGGCAGGATTACCATACCATTGTTAAAACCCATGATTCTGTTAACGGCCATTATGTCGACCAATGGAACGCTGCAATTATTTGATGAGTCGGTGAATTTGACCAACGGCGGTCCAGCCAATGCCACCATTACCATGTCTCATTACATCTATAAAATGTCCTTTGAATATTCGCCTAACTTCGGATATTCCACGGCAATGTCATTTTTAGTACTGATTTTAGTTGCCGTATTGGCATTTATTCAGATGAAAGTAGGTGATAAGCGATGAGAAAATTAAATGGCTTTTTAAATTACTTTGTTTTAACTTTCGTATCCGTTTTATCGGTATTTCCATTGTTCTGGATGGTTGTCTCCGCTACCAACAAAAGTGTTGATGTGATTGCCGGCCGGCTGATGCCTGGCACCAATCTGCTGGAAAACTGGAAAAATCTATTAGTAGCCCAGGATGTAGGTCAGGCCATGATAAATTCTTTCCGGAATTCGCTTCTTCTTACCTTGGTAAGCCTGATTATCTGCTCCGTTGCCGGATATGGATTTGAGATTTACCACGATAAAGCAAAAGATACGGTAATGTCTGTCTTATTGCTTGCCATGATGGTACCCTTTGTAGCAACCCTGATTCCTTTATTTCAGATGTTTTCCAGTATGGGACTGTTAAACAGTACGGCAGGCTTTATTCTGCCGACGATTTCCACACCCTTTTTAATCATGCTCTTTCGTCAGAGTGCAAGATCTTTTCCTCATGACATTATTGAAGCAGCCAGACTTGACGGTTTGACGGAATTTAAGATTTTTATACAGATGTTTATTCCTACCATGCGTTCAACCTATGCAGCTGCTATGACCATCGTATTTATGAATGCCTGGAATAGCTATTTATGGCCCAAGGTTATAATGCTGTCCAATGAAAAAATCACCATGCCAATGCTGGTAGCCAATCTGCTCAGCGGATATGTCATTGACTACGGTATGGTAATGCTGGGAGTTTTAGTATGTACCATTCCCACCGTTATTGTATTTTTCCTCTTGCAAAAGAGTTTCGCAGAAGGTATTACCGGTGCTGTAAAATAACTGCCTGTCTGGTAACAGCCCTTACGCGGTTAACAAATATCATATAAAGAAATATAACGAATAAGAAATTAATAATAAGGTCTGGGGGCATAAGCCGCCGGACCTGTTAAAAAAGGTGCAGGTGAAAGGTAGAATGAAGATTGAATTTAATTTTAATTCAAAGTTTTTAATGAAGGATAATAAGCCCTGGTTTCCTATTATGGGAGAAATTCATTATTCCAGATCTCCAAAAAGATTCTGGAAGGAGTCCTTGTATAAAATGAAAGCCGGAGGTGTTGAAATCGTTTCTGCCTATTCCATTTGGATTCATCATGAAGAGATTGAGGGGGAATATGATTTCGGGGGTGACAAAGATCTAAGGACTTTCGTTTTAAATTGCAAGGCATGCGGCTTATATCTGATGCTGCGTATCGGGCCATGGGTACATGGTGAAGTCCGAAACGGCGGGTTTCCGGATTGGCTTTTACAAAAGGAGTTTATTCCCAGGACAAATGATCCCGGATATTTAAAGGAAGTCAGAAACTATTATACAAAAATATATGAACAGATTGAAGGACTTTTCATAAAAGACGGCGGCCCCATAATTGGGATTCAGATTGAAAACGAATATGGCCATTGCGGAGGATTGAGCGGTGAAGCAGGGGAAAAACACATGACTTCCCTTTACGAAATGGCCAGGGAAATCGGTTTTATAGTGCCTTTCTATACGGCCACCGGTTGGGGCGGAGCTCTCACCGGAGGGATGCTGCCCGTAATGGGTGGTTATTGTGAAGCACCCTGGGACCAGAGACTGACTGAAATTGAGCCAAGCGGCAATTATATATTTACCTATGAAAGAAATGATCATAATATTGGCAGTGATTATGGTTTTGGTACCGGAATTACCTTTGATCTGGACCGGTTTCCCTATCTTACGGCGGAACTGGGCGGTGGAATGCAGGTGACTCATCACAGACGGCCGGTTGCCGAGGCAAAAGACATCGGTGCCATGTCATTGGTGAAATTAGGCAGCGGTGTTAATTTACTTGGCTATTATATGTATGTGGGAGGAACGAATCCTAAGGGGAAACTAACCTCTCTTCAGGAGACAAGAGCTACGGGTTATCCCAATGATCTCACCGAGTTTAATTATGATTTCAGAGCACCGGTCGGTGAATACGGCCAGGTAAGTGAAACTTTAAAAGAACTTAAGCTGCTGGCTATGTTTATAAAGGATTTTGGTTCGGAAATCTGTGAAATGCCCGCATATATACCGGAGAGTAATCCACTGTATCCCACCAATCATATGGATCTGCGGACCTCGGTCCGGCATAATGGAAAAAGCGGATATATATTTGTCAATAACTATCAGAGAAGATATTCCATGAAGGAGCATAAAAACGTCATACTTCAGGTAAAGCTGGGTAATGAGATTATTCATTATCCGGCAGCCGATATCCTTAATAAGGAGTATTTTTTCTATCCGTTTTATATGAAAATCGGCAGCGGTGTTTTAAAAACAGCACTGGCTACACCTCTTTGTACATTGAATAACCATAAAACCTATGTATTTTATAGTAAAGGCGATCCCTGTTATGATTTGGAGGGTGATATAAAAGACTGTAATATTATAACCCTTAACCGGGAAGAGGCAAAGAATGCCTGGAAGGTCATTTTGGACAAGGAGTATCTCATCCTCAGCGACTCGGCGGTTATCCAGTCAAACCGGGGTATAGAAGTCATCGGCAGGCAGAATGCCGTTATAGAGGTCTATCCGGCTTTTGAAAAAGTACCTCAGGGATTTAAAGCTCTTGGAATGAAAGGCGTTTTCCACGTTTATGAGAGAAAAATAAAGAAATCAGAAGTCGGTATATCTTTTAAAGAATACAATGAAAGTAACGGTAATAAAACTTACGATATTTATCTGGATTACCAGGATAAAGAATTGAGGGACTGTTATCTTCAAATTAATTATGAAGGAGATAGCGCCAGGTTATATCTGAATGGGTTGTGTATCGCAGATCATTTCTATCATGGACCGGTCTGGGAAATAGGTTTGAAACGGTTTTATTTTCCATCTGAACTGCGGCTTGAAATCACTCCGTTAGCGGAGAATGCTCCGGTATTTCTGGAAACATGGCCGGAGTTTGTTAACGGAATTGCCTGTAAGGTCAAAGAGATAAAAGTTGAGACAGAGTACGAGACAATAATATAACATATAACATTGCTAACAGGAAACCGTGCCGGTAACCGGCACGGTTTCCTTGTATTTTTTGATGCCATAGACAAAAAATCAGGAGCTTTAGTCCTAAAAAGGGAACAAAATAATTAGATGTCCTATAATCTGGCTGGAAAGATATAAACAGCGGATACTTTTTATTTCAAAAAGTCTTATAATAGAAACATTTTTCCACAATTTACATATTAATGAGTTAGGATGCCAGATACTCATTTTACTGTTTTATATACCCTGATTTTATGGCATAACCCTATTTTTAGTATACCCCGTTTTTATGATATATCCTGCGTTTGTGGCATAGCCCGTTTTTGTGGTAACTCTGCTTTTGTGATATACCCATCTTTTGGTATACCCGGTTTTTGTGGTATACTCTGCTTTGTGGTATACTCTGTTACAAATTTGAATATTCAGCCCGGGTATATTTTTATAAAAATACACAAGTTGCATATTTGAGTATTTCCTCTTTTCATTTTATGGTTTTCTTGCTATTATAGAGAATAAAGATTTCTAAGGCCTGCCTGATGGGATGACAGCCGTTTGCTAGCCAGAATCAGGCGGAAGTTTACCTTAGGGTGGAGACTGCTTTATATAAACCAGAGAACCGGGCAGGGATAAATATATTGATTTTAAAACAAGAATTATTGAATAAATATACTTTTTAGTTATGTCGACAATACACAATTTATAGAAACAAAGGAGAGTGCCATGAGAATACAGGATTACTTAAAGCAACATAAATTGCTGATGGATGGTGCAATGGGGACCTATTACTCCAGGAAAGAAAATAATCAGAATGAAGTCTCGGAGTTTGCAAATCTGACTGCGCCGGACAAAATAAAGCAGATCCACCGCAGTTATATAGAAGCGGGAGCCGGTTTAATAAGAACCAACAGTTTTGCCGCCAATCAGCAGGTTTTAAATATAACACAGGCCGAGCAGGCCGGTATTCTCC
>JAEZSL010000123.1 GCA_023443925.1 Bacillota bacterium
TGATTATTGTTATAATCAACTTGTTATTGGAATGATTATATTTGACAAAAATATAATACCAAACCAAACCTATATTTTAAGGAGGAAGAAAGAATATGAGGAAAAATTTCTTTAAAAAGAAATTAGCTTCCACTCTTGCTTTAGCAATGGTAGTAACAAGCTTAGTTACACCTACAAGTGCATCAGCAGCTACTACTACTAAAGTTGTTAAACAGGGCGGAAAAGCAGCACCAACAATTCTCTATGTTGGTGACAAAGGCACAGATTACGGCCTGAGCAAAACATTCAAAGGTAATAAATATACCTGGACAATCAGCAATTCAGCAATTGCTACAATTAACAAATCAGGTGTTGTTACAGCAAAAGCACCTGGAACAGTAACTGTCAAAGTTACAGCTAGAAACGCTAAGGGCAAATGGCTTGCAGCTTTCACACACAAGGTTAAAGTTAACCTTCGTGCAACTAGCGTTGATATCGGTGCTGACGACTTTACATTAGTAATGGGTCAGGAAAAAGATTTAAATGCAGTTAAGACTCCTGCTAAATCAACTGACGCTCTGAAGTATGTATCTGATAATACTGCAGTTGCTACAGTAAATGCAAAAACTGGTGTTGTTAAGACTGTTGGTGTTGGTGAAGCTACCATCACTGTACTTTCTAAAGCAGTTTCCACAAGTGCAGATACAAGCAAGTACAACAAAAAAGATACAGTTAAAGTAACTGTTGTTGATGGTATCCAGTCCATTAAACAGACTACACCTACTAAATTAGAAGTTACATTTGCTACAGATCAAAGCAAGAAATTAACTTCTAGCGATCTTACAATAACTGATGCTGATGGTGTTAAACAGATTATCAAATCCTTAGATTTCTCAGCAGATGGTAAAACAGCAACTGTTGGACTTTATGTAGAATTATCTGATTCTGTAGTTTATAAAGTAGTTTATGGTACAACTGATAAGACTTTTACAGCAAGTAAAGGTGAAGTTGCATCTGTTGTATTAGAAGGCAAAACAGTTCAATATGCTAAACCTACTGGAATCGGTGTTAAACTGTTAGACAAAAATGGTGTTGATGTAACAAATAATACTGCATTACAGTATGTAACGTTTGAATATGATAACTCAGAAGCTTATATCGGTATGAATTCTGATAACGATGGTTATGAAATTAACGTTTACAATTTCCCTAAAGCAGTTTCAGTAACAGCTACTTATCACACATATAAATATGTTGATGCAGTAGAAACTACTTATAAAGCATCTGCAGTATTTAATTCTGTAGAAGAAATTAAAAATACAGCTAAAGATATCGTTTATACGGTAGCTTCAACTAATAACGGACCTGACTGGACCGCTGTTAAGACTTCAGTTCCTGCAACTGCTTTTAATTACAAAGTGTACATCAAAGCTACTGATGTTGCAAGTGGTGATGACTTAACAGAAGCTAATTTTGGCTTTGAAACATCAGATGCTAATATCTTAACTGTATCCAGCGACGGTACTATTTATCCGATCAAAGCTGGTAGCGCTTATGTTAAAGCTACTTATGGTGCTACAACAAGAATGCTTGCTGTAACTATCGGAAGCGAAGCAAAAGTAGCTCAAGTTACCCCAAGCACAAACAGTGTGACTCTTTATTATGTAAAACCTGTATTAGACAGTGCTGGTAATGTTACTAAACAAGGATATTGGGTAGATGGTTCTAAGAGTATTACATTTGATGCTAAAGATCAGTATGGAGATATAATCCCGGCTGGAAGCGATGTAGTTGATCCTGAATTATTATCAAGCAATAAAACTAAAAATGCTTCTAATGCATTCACAGTAGATCCATCAGGAGATACAGTTACTTTTACTGCTGATTCAGTTAATGACAATAATGACGGAACTTATAATTTCAGAGTTACTTATAAAAACAGACCAGTTACAGTTACTGTTAAAGTAGTTCAGGTAACTAATCGTACTATTACATCTGTTCAGTACAGTGCAGGAAACGCTACATTAGATGCTGCTGTAACAGCTTCTACAGATGGTGACGAAGCTAAGACATTAACACTTCATGGTTACAATTCAAGCGGACAGCAGGTTGCTAACTTAAGTACTGGTGAAGGCTATATAAACGATACTACTAATCTTCCGCTTGTAGATGGTAACGGTGATCCACTTGCTGATAAAGTAAGCTTCAAAGTTACTCTTGATGGAGATGCTTATGCTGGTTCTGCAGTTGTTACAGGTACAGGTATTGCAACTAAAGTTATTGCTTTAGACTTCCCTACTACTGGCAATATTGCAACTCAGTCAGCTACTGGAACTTATGCAATCAAAGCAACTTATGATGGCAAATATCACTATACATCAACTGTTGTTGTAAAGAACAGCCAGACAGCTCCTACTGTTAAGCTTGTAGATTCTTCTATAACTGAAGGAAATACTTATCTGGAAACTGTTAAGGAAGCATTTACTGCTAAACTTGGTGGAACAGAGTTAGAAATTATCGACGCTACTGTAGTTATAAAAAATAGACCTGTTGATCCAGCTGATATTGATTCTGTTTCTACTACAAAAGGTAATAACATAACAGTTAAGAAAATTGTTGTGGCTCAGCCTATTGTATTAGCAGATGGAACTGAAATCATTGTACACCGTACAATTAATGTTGATCGAATGATTACAATAGTTGAATAATAAATTCTAAACTTTTAAATAGGTGAGATTCTTTGAATCTCACCTATTTTTATGGCTTTACGTCAATAGTTGGGGTGGGATTCTTTGAATCCCACTCAGTACTATGTTTAGAGATCTTTTTATGCTTACTTCTATAATTTCTGTTTCTGGGTATGCCAAATAGGTTTCTGGTTTTTAATGTCGTCCATTTACTATCAGATAGAGCAATGAATGATTCACGTCCGTAAACGGTTAAAGTTACGGACTCCAAAAGATATTCTCTTTAGTACCTTGTTTTTATTATTATAGCATTCGGTTGGCCATTGATATTTTATACTTGAAGGAATTTAGTATTCTATTATTTCCTATAGCCTTTTTCTGAGGTTTTAATTGCCCAGGTCACATATCTAATGAATTGTTATTTATCTGTGATTATGGTTTCAATCGGGTAGTATGCTTTTGCCAGGTCTTTATAAGGTTCCTAAATATAGCCGACAAACAATTTTAATTCGATGACGCTAGGCCTGGTTTGTTTTCTAAAGTAGAAGAAATAATGGCTCGTGGTTCTGCCTGGCAGGATGTCAAGAATACAGTGCTTTGTGGACAGTGGTGAGAATTCATTGATATTTACTGGCATCCGTATTACTCTAAAATACATCAATGGGGTTACACTCCACAAGAGAGGTATTTTCAAATACTTAAGAATCCTTAATAAATCTTGCATATTGCCAATTTCTATGATAAAATCCTTCTTAGTGGAAACCGAAAACCAGGAGGAATTCTATAATGAATAAGTATAAGGTGAGTATCGTTGTTCCTGTGTATAATGTTGAAAAATACCTAACACAGTGTATGGAGAGCCTGGTAAACCAGACTTTAAAAGAGATCGAAATAATTGTCGTCAACGATGGTAGCCCTGATAACAGTATAAAAATATTAGAACAATACGAAAAGAAATACCCTGATATGGTCAAAGTCTTTACAACTGAGAATCGGGGGGTTAGTCATGCCCGTAATTACGCTTTGGACCGTGCTGTGGGTGAATATATAATGTTTGTTGACAGTGATGACTTTGTGGAACTTGAGATGGCTGAGAAGCTTTATGATAAAGCGACAAAAGATCAGAATGACCTGGTAATGTGCGCCAGGTACAATGTTTATGAAATTGAGGGTAAAAAGGAATTAAAGCGTAAGGTAATGAATATTTTCTCCATGAATCAGAACTTTAAGATGTCTGAGAGAAAGTTTGAACTTGTGCATGCATCCCCATTCCCATGGGACAAGCTGTATAAGCGTGAATTGCTTACTAATATCCGCTTCCCGGAAGGAATTCGTTTTGAAGACTTAGTTGTAGCTTTTGAGGCAGTGGTTATGGCCGAAAATATTGGTGTTCTTCCGGAACCACTTTATAATTACAGGAAGACAACCCAGGTAGGGTTTTTAAATAGCTTTTCCGAAGCTACAAAAGATATCGTAAAAGCATTTACGTTATTATTTGATTACATGAAAGAAAATGATTTATTTGAAACGTTTGAAGAAGAGCTTGAATATATCTGTACGAGGCACTTCTTTTTTCGTTATGAATCATTTTATACGGACGGCAAAAAGGGCCAATTACAACTAAAAAAAGATATTATTAATATAACCCAGGATTTCCTGGATAAAGAAATACCAGATTGGATTCACAATCATTATCTTCATTTTACTGCAGGTCAATCCTTGAAAAAACACTTAAAGTACTACGTTGACAGAAAAAAAACAATTCGTTACGTAACTATGCGTGAACGCATTCCTTCTATAGTGTATAAAGTAGGGACAAAATTTATTGGCATAAAGGATAAGTTCGTAAATAAATGGAGAAAATTTAAAAAGACAAAAAATAAAATGGCAGCAATAAATAAAGGTTTACGTAAACTACGTATTTTTAAATTATTTAATATGCCATTAGACTTAAAATATACTAAGTACTATGAAACCTTAGCCGTTAATGATAAAGTGATATTATTTGAATCTAAACACGGTGACGATCTGGCAGGTAATATTTTTAATATGATTTATGAAACCGGAAGGGATAAATATAAGGACTTCCGTGTTTTACTTGTATTAAAAAGGGAACTCTATTCCACTTATGATGCGTTATTAAAAAACTATAATATCAATCATGTAACCTTTGTGGAATTACATTCCGATGAGTATTTACGCGCTTTGGCGGCTGCCAAATACCTGGTGACAGATACCAGTCTGCCTCCTTACTTTATTAAGAAGCCTGAGCAGGTATATTTAAATACCTGGCATGGTACCCCTCTTAAGGCCATGGGCAGAATTGTGCCTGACAGGGAATATGCTCTTGGTAATGTACAAAGAAACTTTAATATAGCGGATTACTTATTATACCAAAATGAGTTCTCCAGAGATATATTCTTAAAAGATTATATGCTGGATAAGATATATGAAGGAAAGGTATTATTATCCGGATATCCCAGAAATTCCTCCTTTTATCGAACAGATAGAAGAGATAAAATAAGAAAAGAGTGCGGACTTGAGGATAAACAGGTTATTGTATATATGCCAACCTGGAGAGGTCTGCTTCATAAAAAGGAATCCAAGGCGCAGGTAGACAAGATATTTGGATATCTGGCTCATCTGGATCATAAATTAAAGAATAATCAGGTGTTATATGTTAAGCTGCATCCATTCGTTAAAAGAGGTATTGATTACAGCCAATTATTGCATATCAGGGAATTCCCGGCTGAATACGAAACATATGACTTTTTAAATGCCAGTGATATGCTTATTACAGACTATTCCAGTATTATGTTTGACTATGCGGTCTCCGGGAAGAAGATTATTTTATTTACCTATGACCGTGCAGAATATTTAGGAGACAGGGGAATTTATATCGGTCTGGATGATATGGATTTACCGAAAGTGGAAACCGTTGATGCATTGATAGCAGAAATCAATAACACAGAGTTTGCATACCCTAAGTTTTATGAGCAATTCTGTAGTCTGGATTCGTCAGATACCGCAAAAAATGTATGTGATACGGTCTTTTTGAATGAAGAAAATTTAGTAAGAACAGAAGAATACCAAAAGACAGCGGCAGATAATGTGCTTATTTATGTGAAATCCTTGAAGGATAATGATGAAGATAACCTGTTTATACAGGATA
>JAEZSL010000272.1 GCA_023443925.1 Bacillota bacterium
AGCGTTGTTTCCAAAATGGAATATCAAACAAGCTGATAAAAATTGGTGTGCAGCATTTGTTTACTATTGTTGTATCCAAGCCGGCTATAAAATCCCATACAGCCCTGATGAGTGTATTTCATGTAGTCTGGCGGGGTGTGGTGGCTGGGAAGATTTTGCTATCAACCATGAGCGGATCGAATATCATCTTAGGAGCGAGGAAACTTTTATACCTGAAGCAGGAGATATCGTATTATATGACAGGGTATTTATTAACGCCGAACATGACCATATTGGTATTGTTTTAGAGAATATGCCTGTTTCCATTAGGGTTGCCGAAGGTAACACTTTTCATGATAATATTTCACGAGTATTAATAAGGGAGAAAGACGAACATATACGTGCATACATTCGAATACCAGATCACTTTGAATATTAAAAATTAGTATTTTGAAGCTGTAATATGACAGAATGTTGTCATATTGATATGATATTCTAAATATACAAAAGCTAAAAAAGGGAGAAAAGATACATGCTGTCAGATAAATTTTATGAAGTGCTTAAGAATGAAGGGATTGTAACTATTGTAACATGGGGAAAAGGAGAGCCGCATATTGTGAATGAGTGGAACTCCTACCTGATTATTACAAAAGACGAGAGAATACTCATCCCAGCTGGAATTATGCAAAAAACAGAAGAGAATATCAGAATAAACAATAAGATAAAAATGGCATTAGGAAGTAAGAATGTTATAGGCTATGATAATTATCAAGGAACAGGCTTTGTAGTAGAAGGCACCGCTCAATTTTTTAACTCGGGAGTAGAATATGATATGATGAAAGTGAAGTTTCCGTTCCTCACCAGAGTTTTAGAAATTACTGTTTCTTCTTTAGTACAAATGCTATAATACAGTAACAAATGAAGTTACGGTACAAGGGGGGGTTCAGATTAGTTACGATTCTATAATAAATATTGCAAAAGCGGATGCAAACATAAGGGCTGTAATATTATATGGTTCAAGAGCAGATATTGATGTACTGCCTGATCAATATCAGGATTATGATATATATTATATTGTTAATGATAAAGATAAATTTAATATTTCTGTTTTTGGGAATGTAGTTCTTCGTTTTATACCAAGTGAAGTATATCCGGAGTTATTTCCTGATGAAAATACATATTTGATGCTATTTGAGGACGATAGCCGTATTGATTTGACAATTATGACTATGCAAACATTTCTGTTGAATCATATAGATAAGCAATTGACAAAGTGTCTGTTAGATAAAGATAAAAAGCTGAGTAATTTAAGTAGTAATGATAAAAGCGAAACCTGGATAAAGAAAATAGATGAAAAAACTTTTCTAAATACCTGCTCGGAATTTTTTTGGGAAATTCAAAACATGGCAAAAGGGATAAAGCGGGATGAACTGTCATTTACCATGTTTATACGGGATGTATCATTGAGAGACATGCTGAATTGCGTAGTAGATGAGTATATTGGGATGAATAATGATTACAGCGTTTCAGTTGGAACGCTTGGAAAATATCGAAAAAAATACTTATCTCAAATCCAGTATGAGTTATACCAAAAAACTTATTTATCCAATGCGGTAGAGGATATATGGGAATCTTTATTTTGTATGATTGATCTATTTAGTATATTAGGTAAATGCATAGCAAAGAAATACGGTTACAAATATCCCGAAGCAGATGAAAGATATATGAAAAATTATCTTAATAGGATCATGAAATATTAACTATATCGAATATAGCAGGGGTGTTGAAAGTTAAGAAAGAATAATTTACTTAATTGGCTGCTCTCCGGGCGTTTCTTGTACTGCTAAGCCAGAAAGGAGAAGGATATATGTCTATACCAGAGAAAAGTGTTAATATCACATCCGACGATATAAAAAACAAACTGCTGTCATTGGGTTATTCCGATGCAGGAGTCATCTCCGCCGAAGATTTCCCGGAGTATGATGCTGCGCTGACCACCCGTGCGGCATCTTTCCCGGCATCCGCTAAAATGTACGAGTTTTTGCGGGGTATGGCTCACATACCGGTTGAAGCCAAGTCAATCATTGTCGCAACCCGGGCATATACCCGCTATCGTGTGCCGGAAAGCCTGTCCGGGAGATTTGGAAAAATGTATCTTTTTGACGGGCGGCTCAAGCATACAAAGGAGCGTAAGGCTTCTATGACTTTTGAAGCATTTGTGGAAGATAATGGAATTGGTATTGTAAAGGGCAGTGTGCCTGCCCGTTTAGCAGCGGTACGGGCTGGTCTGGGCTATTTTAGAGAGAACAACTTCTTTTACACGGATAAAGACGGCTCCTACGTTGTCATAGATACCTGGCTGGTGGACACGGCTTTCGACGCAGTAACCTCGGAGTTTACTGCCGTGGAAAAATCGTCCCCAAAAGTCTGCGGTGATAATTGCCGGGCTTGCATGAAAGCCTGTCCAACCGGCGCGCTAAATGGGCCGTATTCCATGGACAGAGGTAAATGTGTGGCGCATTTTAGTTTTACCCCTTGGGCGGGTATTCCCAGAGAAGAGTTACGGGAAGGCATGGGTAAATGGCTTTACGGTTGTGATGCTTGTCAGGATGTCTGTCCGTTCAATAAAGGAAAGCTGCGGGGAGAAGAAGATTTCCCCGGACTCAAAGAGCTTGAGAAGGAGCTTGATCTTGAAAATCTGCTGGAAATGGACAGGAATACCTATATAGCAAGTGTGCAGCCCTGGTTTTTTTACATAAGTGAGGACGAACATTGGCTTTGGAGCGTAAATGTGCTGAGAGCTATGGCAAACAGCGGCAGTACACAATATCTTTACGCTATAGAAAGGCACATGTCTGATGAAGACGAACGTGTACGAGAGATCGCGGAGTGGGCATTTCGTAAGTTGAATACATAGATATATTGCCCCTCCTTGCCATCTTTGAAACGGGAGGATACAAGAAAAACAGTAGTGGTCAGAGTAAAAAAGAAACATCGGGTCAACCAAAGATGCCACCTGGCCAAGCCGTTTTAGCTGTGAACAGATATAGGAACGGATGCTTTCGTAAAATCTCTTGAATGGCTAAAAAATTGGGAATTACCATATATCCTGAACATCAAAATTAGCAGTCTATCCATAGTATGTAATCAATGGACATACTAAAACATCTCCTAAATTTTATTTAATAATAATTGCTGACAATATGATGTCAACAATATGTTGTTATATTTATTTTATTCTATAAATTTAATTTAAGGAGTGAAGTTTGTGACTAAGAATAGTATGAATGAAAAGGTAGCTTTGGTGGCAGGAGCAACCCGTGGTGCGGGTCGTGGTATTGCCATCGAATTAGGTGCGGCTGGCTTTACGGTTTATGTTACAGGTCGTACTACACGTATGCAGCGTTCTGAGTATAACCGCCCTGAGACCATTGAAGAAACTGCTGAACTTGTTGATAAAGCCGGAGGGCATGGGATTGCTGTTCAGGTTGACCATCTGGTGCCCGATGAAGTACAAAGTCTTATTGAACGAATTGAACGTGAAAAAGGTCGGCTGGATGTTCTTGTTAACGATATCTGGGGAGGAGAAGATTTAACTGAGTGGAATGTGCCCGTATGGAAACATTCACTGGAAGATGGTTTGCGTTTATTAAGACTTGCTATTGATACGCATATCATTACCAGTCACTATGCGCTTCCCCTGCTAATAAAAAATAGTGGCGGACTGGTTGTTGAGATGACGGATGGTACAGCAGAATATAATGCAGAAAATTACCGTTTGTCTTTATTTTATGACTTAGCAAAAGCATCCGTTCTTCGGATCGCCTGGTCTCAGTCTAAAGAACTTATGGCATATGGATGTACCGCCGTAGCCCTGACTCCGGGTTGGCTTCGATCAGAGATGATGCTGGATCATTTTGAAGTGAAGGAAGAAAACTGGCTTGATGCTGCAAAAAAAGAACCACATTTTATCATCTCGGAAACACCACGCTATGTAGGACGTGCCGTTGCCTCTCTTGCATTAGATTCAGATTTAGCAAGGTGGAATGGTTTGTCTCTTTCCAGCGGGCAGCTTGCAAAAGTTTATAACTTTTATGATCTTGATGGGTCACAGCCTGATTGCTGGAGATACATAACGGAAGTACAGGAAGCCGGTAAGCCTGCAAATGCGTTTGGTTATAGATAATTAATCTATCGAGGATTAGTTGGATCAATACTTATGTGAACATAACTGGTATTAAGTAGGGACTTTTATCTATCGCTGCTTATATTGCTAACAGAATGGAGAATTAAGGTAAGTTAGAGATTTCCGTTGAACTATAAGATTTATTCTTAAGATACTCTGTGACTGGTCATCTCATGAAGAGGATTATTCCTTTATCACAAACTGTTATATTGGTTCCTTATCACAAACTTATGTGATTTACTTTCTTTCTATCACTTGTTGTGTTAGCATAGTGATAGAAAGTGATAGAAGGAGTGGTATTATGAAGTTACATGACAGTGAGACACTGAAAACATATAATAAACTGGTAAGAGACAAGATACCTGATATAATTAGTCAGGATGGAAAAAAAGCTGTTTCTCATATTCTATCAGAAAAAGACTACATTGCTGAACTTGATAAAAAACTAATTGAAGAAGTAAATGAATATTTAAAAGATAAGAATATGGAAGAAATGGCAGATGTACTGGAAGTATTATATGCAATCTGTAAGGCACGAGGTTATACCATAAACGAATTAGAAGCAAAACGGAAAGAAAAAGCTGAAGAAAGAGGCGGTTTTCAAGAGAAGATATTTCTTGAGCAGGTAGATGAAGGTAATCCTTCCAAATCTAATCAAATATCTGATATAAAAGCATTGAAAAAATGGAGTCAGATACCAGAGCCGGTAAAAGAAAAGCTTATTCATAATGTTTTTTGCTCCTCCTGTGGTGTGACTACTATTTTAGATTATAGTATCCATCACGATTCTATAGGGATTATTTTAAAAGGTATATGTTTTAAATGTGGAAGAGATGT
>JAEZSL010000126.1 GCA_023443925.1 Bacillota bacterium
AATGCCGATACAGGCACAGGATAAGGAGGATTCCTCCGTCAGCCCAATGAGGCAGCAAAAAAGCAAAAGTCTACCTGTGCCTTTATCCATAAAACAGAATGAAGGAATGTAAGGACATTGATCCAGCGAGAACTGATAGGGTAAGTTTATGGATAACAGGCAGAAACAACAGTAACTATTAATACCATTAAGGTATTGATATAAAAATGAAAATATATCGGGAGATATATTGACAAATTTCAAATTTTGAGATAGGAGGGATACTGTATGAAAATTAATTATGCGGATGAAATTAAACTATGCATAGCATATATCGAAGCTAATTTGACTCATAAACTATCTATTGAAGAGGTCCTGCAAAACACATATTATTCCTATATTCATTTCCATCGTATATTTATGGATATAGTAGGGGAATCTATTTCATCCTACATTCGTAAACGCAAGCTGTCATGCGCAGCAGAAGAACTGGTAAATACTCAAAAACCAATTGTTGATATCGCACTGGATTATAATTTCAGTTCACAACAGACTTTCAATCGGGCATTTAAAGAATATTTTGATATTTCACCGTTTAAATACCGGGCAACTGGTATGTTGGATGATTTATATAAGCCATTTACTTTAGCAGATTGCTTTTTTGAAGATCTGCCACCAATATCAGTAGAAATAAATCAATTGCCGCCAATGAAGATTGTCTCTTATCGTTCCTATGATGGCAAGATAAAATTAAAGGATAAGAATCGGGAACAGGATAGACTGGTTTCAAAGGCATGGGGAAACCTGGTGGGATGGCAAATGTCATATGAATACCGAAAACAATATGGTACGGTTGAAAAACTGCCTGTAACACGAAAGCTTGCAAACTTTATGATTACGAATGAACTGCATTTACCACCGAATACAAGATATTTCGGTTTTATAAATCCTTTTCCTATGAATGAGAATGAATATGGATATGAAGCATGGGCAATGCTTACCAATATGTCAGAAAATACAATAAAAGAAAATAAAAACAGAAATATAATTATTAAGGATTATGGCGGCGGTTTGTATGCTACCGCCGAGGCTGCATATGGTCCGGATTCGAATCTTGATAAAGCATGGGAATCTTTACACTACTGGTTGATGCAAACTCAACAGTATGAATATGGTGAACATCAATGGCTTGAAGAACATATAACCAAGCCTGGCGAGGGAGGTTTTCATGGTTTTAAACTGTATATGCCCATTAAGTTAATATGAACCTAATGTACACCCAAGAAATTAAAATTGTATCAAAAAGTATTGACCCAAATTCACTTTGGTACATAAAGTAAGCAAATCCTATTGATACGGGAGCATCCTTTTTTCTTAAATATGTTTGAGGTTGCTGTCTTAATAATAGAATGTTATTCTATAACCAGAATCATTTTGTTTAAACTTTTTTAGATTTCGGCGGGAGCGCTTATTAAAGTACTTGCCGGATATCTTAAAAGGTTTGATTATTAAAACAATAGAGGAGGATAAATATGGTACCGTACATAAAATTACAAAGTATGGTTTTAGACTGCAAGCAGCCGGCGGTGCTTGCTAAGTTCTATATGTCACTAATCGGTGGTGAGATTGTATATGAAATAGATAATTTTGTGGCCGTCTCAGTTCCGGGGGAAGCAATTGGTATTTCCTGCCAATTTGATGAAGATTATACTCCGCCTGTATGGCCGGATTCAAGAACAGAGCAAATGAAAATGGCTCATCTTGATTTTGCAGTACAGGATTTAGAGGCTGCCGTGCAATTTGCATTATCAATAGGGGCTGCTAAACCGGAGCCTCAATACTGGCAGGAGGGTTGGGGACCTCAGTGGATTACGCTGCTTGACCCGGCGGGACATCCGTTTTGCCTGTGTTCCCACGAATAGTTGATGCTATCCCGCACTTTTCTTGGGTTCGTGATGGATTAAAACATATCGGCCGGTGGTTTTATTTGAGCTTCATTGTAGAAATGATAATAGAAATACGAAGGTTCCAGCTTACTGCGGATCTTCGTATTTTTTGCTTTTTATAAGTTTTTATATACTTGATGTGAGAAATCAGCAGAATGGCAAATGGTATAAAAATCAATGGATGAGATTTAACTGAATACTTGTACTTTTGTCTTTATACGCAAGTAGTATTTTTTGCAGAAAGATTTGTCCTGAAAGCTCAAGGTTTTCTTAGTTATCAAATAATAACACTCAAAAATTACGGTTATGGATATCACAAAACTTTTTTGTTTTTCTGGAAAATCCATCCTTTATATGTTAAAGTAATACTAATATTTTATTAGCCGAAATCTATGATTTGATTAAGCTGATATAATATATTAAAATACAACCTATTTTAAGTATTCTAATCTAAAGTTGAGGTTTAAACTATGAAAGCAGTCATCTTTGATATGTATGGAGTAATTCTAAAGGCTCCGGAAGGAGATTTAATACCATTTATTCGCAAATATTTTCCGGAGCTTTCAGATGAATGTATTAATGATCTTTGGAAGGAAGCCGCATGTGGGCGAAAGACGTCTTATGAATTTTTTCGTGAGGTGGGCTTTAAAGGAGAGATTCAAGATATTGAGAAGGAATATCTTGAAACAATTCAAATAGATGATAACTTTTTGTATGCTGCTAAATGTTTGAAAAGAGATTACAAGCTGATCTTGCTTTCAAACGATTTATCGGAATGGAGTGCATATCTTAGAGAAAAGTTCGGCTTGAATGAATTATTTGATAAAATTATAATTAGCGGGGATTTTGGTATCTTAAAACCGGATAATAGGCTATTTAATATGATTCTGGACGGTCTGCATCAACCGGCTTCTGAGTGTTGTTATATTGATGACAGAGAAAAGAATTTAAAAGCAGCAGCTCTTTTAGGCATGCAGGTTATATTATTTAATAGGAGAAACGTTCCCTTTGATGGAAATATAATATATGATTTTAAGGAGTTAGAGGAGTTAATTTCTTTAACATTTTCATCCGATTAGTCATGATACAAATGCATAGATGAATTCTGGAGGAAGTATGAAGATAAATTTAACAGAAGTATGCAATGTGGAGGATAAGGAGTTTTTATGTGCTGTCATAGCGGCTCGCTATCAGGGGAAGTGGATATTTGTACATACTAAGGTATTGCTGGCTTAGTCATAAATTCGTACATATAAGCTTTGGAAGTATTAGTTTATTATTCACTATAATTGAGATATAATAGTTAAAATATTAAATAAGCATCTTAAAAATATTATGTATTTTAAAGGAGGTAGGTTGAAAAACAAAAGAATGTTTTTCAACTACTGATTATCGAATATTTAATCGAAGATTAAATATTCAGGAAAGAGGGTATTATGAATATTCCTATTTTAGAAACGGAACGTTTGATTTTAAGGCCACTGACATTAGAAGATGCGGATGCTGTATTCCAATGGGTCAGTGATGAGAGAGTCACTAAGTATATGCCATATACCACTTATACTTCAGTTGAAGCTGTAACAGCATGGCTCTCAACGGTAGTAAAGGATGAGAGCACATATAATTTCGGTATTGTTTTAAAAGCTACCAATCTGCTTATTGGCAGCTGTGATATTGGATACAGCACCGAGAAAGAAGCTTGGGATTTTGGATATAATATCCGGTTCGACCAGTGGAATAAGGGTTACGCCTCAGAAGCAGCAAAAGCAATGATTAAATTTGCATATGAAACCTTTCAGGCCAGGTGTTTTAGTGCGAGCCATGCATCTGATAATCCGGCTTCGGGAAGGGTTATGGAAAAGTGCGGATTAAAATTCGATCATTTTGGTGAGTACAGCAAGTTTGACGGAACACAGACCTTTCAAGCCAAATTCTATAAAGGATACATTAACACAATCTAATTTGATATATGTGAAAGGTTAATAAGAAGATAGATACTGTCATTAAGTTGATACAGGAAATTGGAGGATTTTAAAAGTGATAAAGGGAAAAAAGATTGTGCTGTTTGATATGGATGGTACACTTATTGATTCGGTTGGTATTTGGAACGAGGTGGACTGCAAACTGATTGCGCAGATAGGACAAACACAGATGCAGGGAGAAGAGGTTCAAGCGGAGAGAGATGCCGCATTGCGAAGGTTTAGTAAAGAGCCAAACCCTTATCTGAAATACTGTGGTTATTTAAAAGAAAAGTACGCCTGCTCTTTAACAGCAGAAGAAATTCTGCATCTGCGTTATCAAATTGCAAATGATTATTTGACAAATGAGATAGATTATAAAAAGGATGTCGAAAAAGTGCTTCGGAAGCTGCGGGATTGCGGACTGAAACTGATTATAGCAACCACAACCCAAAAAGCTAATATGGACATCTACCGGACTAAAAACAAAAATATAATGGGAAAGGCTCCGCTTAATGAATTTTTCTCAATAATTTACACAAGAGAAGATGCAAAAGAAATCAAGCCTAATCCGGAAATTTATTTTAGAATCCTGAAAGAATTAGAGGTTACACCTGCGGATTGTATTATTTTTGAGGACTCCTTAATTGGAATTGAAGCAGCAAATAATGCAGGAATTGAAGTTGCTGCCATTTATGATAAATACTCCGAACATGAAAGAAACCAAATAAATAAACGAGCGAATTATTATTTTGAAGATTATGCCGCAGTTTTAAGAGCCATAGACGATGAGCTGAATTTATAAGTAAATCCAAAACAACTTAAAATTTGAAGTTTATTAAAAGTGGGGGGATAGGTTGAAAAAACGAAATACAGTTTTTCAACATCTTGATTTATACGTGCGCTTAAGCGCACAGATGGGAGTTAAAATGAGTAAAAAAGAATTAACCTTAGAACAGAAAAAGCTGGACACAGATTTATGGATTATCGTTATTTCTACCTTTATTGTTTTTGGAATCTATATGGTATTTGGCAATCAGATGATGTCAATCGTTCAAGATGACAGGATTTCTTTATTTGTGCGATTGTTTATCAATGCCGCGCTGCAGTTCGGTGTAGCGGGCTTAGGCATTACAATCGTGTGTATCATAAGACGTGAAAAGTTTTCTACATACGGTTTAAGGAAAAAAGGTGCATTTACGGCTGTCCTCTTGTCGCTGTTTTGTTTTGTGCCATCTTTTTTGTTCATGCTTTTAACTGGAGAATTAAAAGGCTATGCCCCGTTATCTATTATAATTACCAAGGATATTCTGAAAGGCAGTTTGCTGGTAAAAATACTGGGAATGGCTGTTATTGCTATTGTATGGGGCTTTTTTGAAGGATTTAACTATGCGGTTATTAGTGAAAAAATCAACAAACGCTATCCGCCAAAAAATAAATGGCTTGACATGGGAGCAGTGAGCTGTGCAATTGTTTGTATTTTGTTTCACCCCTTTAATACCTCAATTCTCGGATTACTGGAAATTATGACTACCGGTTTCTTAATCTATGGCATGCTGGTGGTAAAAAGACATACAAACAATGCCTGGGGTTGTGTTTTTACTTTCCTGTTTTTATGGAATGCCTTTTAATGCCAGACACGCTTATGCTTACTGAAATAAATATTTAAGTAATTGCGAAATAAGTTCGTAATCCTGAGTTCAAACAAGGATATAAGCCCCAAAGTAGGCTTCTTAGGATAAAAAGCTGCAGTCATTGGTTTTTGGCGCATGTTAATAAGCCTCATAGCTTTATGAAGTTGGTAAGTCCTATGAAACTAATGGTTTAAGGCTTCGAATGTACTCGTAATGTTGCATTTTATCAGCAAGAACAACGGTTATTAATTGAGTAATTCCAGCAAGTAACAGGTCTGCTTTCAAGGTTTTTTCATTTTGAGTTTTACGACCAGCAACACAAAGATTGTCTTTGAAGTGATTGATAGATCGTTCCACGACAGAACGGATTTTATAGGTGTTATTCCATTCTTCAGTTCCCTGATAGTTCCTGGATAAGCACGAAAATCTTTTTCAGGGTAGACATAAACCATTCTCCCGACGGAAGAGGAAGTGCAAGGATTATCGCAATGGCAGACTCGACGGTATTTACCGTCAGCACATCGATCCCAGGTTGTTTTAGGACAGATAAATTTCTGACGTGCAATTCCATTCTTTAAAAAAGCAGTATTGTTACCTTCACGCTTCATAGGAAGAGATGTATCGTTCGGACAACAAGGTATGCCATTTTCATTAATGGTATAGTCAGAGTTTTTCAGGGATGAGCGTTGATTAAGGGGAATATATGCTTTGAAAAAATGACGATTCGTTCCAAATGTATCACCAGAAAGCAATTCCTTATAAGTGGAAATTGAATCAAAAGCAGCATCACCCAAAAATATTTGTGGATTGATAAGCGGGTGAAGTCGAAAGAAATCCTGTAAAGTTGGAAGTAAGAGTCGTGCGTCATGAACAGATTTATCTTCGTCTGGAGAATCTGATTTTTTATCAACTACAATATCAGGATGAGAAGCCATAAAATCCTTGTTATAAAACGAGATATGACGAACGATGCCAAGTCCATTGGTTATAATACCAAACTTAAAAACATAGCAAAAATCCCCATTGATGTAGAGCTGTTTGATTTCTTGATTTGCGGATGCACAGGAAGGCATAGAACCATAGGCGGCTTTATAAGGATCATAGTTTTTATCAAAGTTCATTGACTTGGCATAAGCTTTTAATTGTTTGATAATTCGATTTGCATATTTAGGATTATTTTCCTGAACATAAGCTTCAATACCGGAAGAGTCAAAAATAGTCATGCTGGCTTTTTCAGTATCAATAGCCTGGCAGATTGGTTCTGTAGCATTAACAAGATTTTCGAAGAGCTTCGCCAAATCCTCAAGAAAATCCTGCTTAAAACGAGTGATTTTTGAAGCATCCGGAACTTTTGAAAAACCACAGAATTCTCGAAGTGGTTTGGAATACCCCAGGAAAGTCAGTAGTAACTGGTCAGTTGGGATAGAGAAGATTCTTTGGATAATAAGAGCCCAAAGAAGAGCATTTAAAGGGTATTTGCGGTTTCTACCCGTTGATGCATAGAAATGGTTACGAAAAGAAACAGGAATAAGTTCATCAAGGTCAATGTGAGATTCGAGTAGTGACAGAAACGCAGGTTTATCCTCATCAAATTTATTTTGACAATCTGCAAAAATATCTGCCAAAGAAAGCTGTTTATATGGTATCATAAATATCAGAATAACTCCTTTCTAGGTGGATGGTTGATTGTTTCTCGACAACTCAATTATATCATAAACCTGTGAGGAGTTATTTTATTTCAACAAAGAAAAAAGCCTTAAAAATCAGGGCTTGTGGCGTTTTGCAAACGCCTAATAAATATTAATAATGAGGAGGATTTAGCATGGAATATATCTATAAAGCAGGAAGAGATTTTATTTACCGCAATGCACGGCCATTGGATTTGGCACGGTGGCAGTATCAGTTTGAAAAGGAAAGTAAGGAAAACGTGCTAAAAGCACTGTCCTTTTATCAGAATGAAGACGGCGGCTTCGGACATGCCTTGGAGGCTGATGCGTGGAATCCATATTCCAGTCCGATTCAAACCTGGACAGCTACGGAAATCTTACGTGAAATTGAATTTACAGATAATACCCACCCGATTATTAGCGGCATACTTAAGTATCTTGAAAGCGGGCAGAGCTTTGAGGGAAAGTTCTGGTACAATACCTTAAAAAGCAACAACCTATATCCGCATGCTCCTTGGTGGCATACGGAAAGTGAAAGCACCAGCCACAATGACTATAATCCAACCGCTTGTCTGGTTGGCTTTATCATTCGGTTTGCAGGAAGAGACAGCGAACTATATAAAGTTGGCAGCCGTATTGCAAGAGAAGCATTTGAACAACTTATGTCAGAGGATAGGCTAAAGGATATGCATACATTAGCTTGCTATATCCGCCTTATGGAATACATTAAAGAATCAGCTGCAACGGATATAATTGATTTAGAAACACTGGAAATCAAGTTAAAGGAGCAAGTTAAAAGCAGTATTACAAAAAACATCAAGGAATGGGAAACTTCCTATATTTGCAAACCGTCTCAGTTCTTACATTCCAAAGACAGTATTTTTTATAGTGATAACAAAGAACAGGCAGAGTATGAGTGCGAATTTATAATCAAATCTCAACAGGAGGATGGCTCCTGGAACATCCCTTGGGGGTGGAGTGAATATCCAAACGAGTGGGCTATTAGTAAAAACTGGTGGAAAGCCAATGGAATAATACTAAATATGCGATACCTTCGTAATTTTGGCAGACTGTAACTTTCTTATTTGAAGATAACACGTAACTTGGCAGGGATTTTTAGTATTCTTATTTTTCGTATTAAAATATAGTAAAGTTGATAATGACAAATGACATTATAAAAATGAAATAGTGTACGAACGAATTATATTATAAAGCAAAATTAAATTCAGAGGGTAAATACGATGGAATTATGGGATGGCTATAGAAAAGACGGAAGTCTGGCAGGCTGTGATTTGGTGCGGGATGAACCTATACCGGATGGGTTATTTCATCTTGTAAGTGAAGTACTAGTACAGCATACAGACGGAAGTTATTTATTAATGCAGCGGGATTTTGATAAAAAGGGGTATCCGGGCATGTACGAAGCAACAGCAGGCGGCAGCGTCATAAAAGGTGAGACTCCAAAGGATGGAGCTGAAAGAGAATTAAAAGAAGAAACGGGTATAACTGCAATGCAATTAACTCAAATTTATAATACGGTTGATCAGCAAAGGCATACAATTTACCATGGATATCTATGCATTACAGATTGTGATAAAACTGCGGTCACTTTACAAGAAGGAGAGACAATCGCTTATCGTTGGCTGGACAGAAAAGAGTTTCTGGAATTTATAGACTCAGAAGAATATATACAAGCCCATAAAAGCAGATTAGCACCTTATCTGGATAAATTATAATAGAAATTCTATATATCAGACCAAAATGTTCTATGTCTATTTACCAAAATTTGTGCTATAATAGTTAAGAATTTACAAATAGATAATTGACTGGAGTAAATAAGGAGGTCTTCCATGGGACAATTCAAGTTTAAAAAGTGTTTGGATATAGAAGGACTTTATCTGATTGAGCCAAAAATATTTAAAGACGACAGAGGCTTCTCCTTAGAAACCTATAATTATGAAGACTTTGCAGATGCCGGACTGAATATGGTTTTTGTTCAGGAAAATCTGTCAATGTCATCAAAAGGTGTACTTAGGGGATTACACTTTCAGAAAACCTATCAGCAGGGAAAACTGGTACGTGCTGTAAGCGGTGAAGTATTTGATGTGGTTGTAGATATCCGGGAAGGTTCAAAAACATATGGCAAGTGGTTTGGTACTGTTTTATCAGCGGAAAAGAAAAACATGATTTATATTCCGGAAGGATTTGCACATGGTTTCCTGGTGCTTTCGGATACGGCAGAATTTGCCTATAAGCTTACCGACTATTATCATCCGGAAGATGAAGGCGGCATTCTCTGGAATGACAAAACAATAGGAATCGATTGGCCCATTCCAAACGGTATGAATCTAATAACGTCAGAAAGAGATAACAAACATCCTGCCTTTCACGAGGGAATTACATTAAAGTCAAAGAAAGTACTGATTTAAGCATCCGATTGGATGCTTTTTCTTTAGGCATATTTGTATTGCTGACAAACAGTAAAGATATTTCATACGCTGAAAAAATTTCGGAATGCATCCTGCATAAGAATGGTCAGCCCATTGTATATGAAGGGATAGAAATCCCCCTTTCTCTCTATGCAGGTGTAACCAGATTCAGCGGAAATATAATTAAATATGAATTATTTATACAGCTGCATCATGCAATCAGAGAGAACAAATAAATGAAGCTCCCCATGCAGCCGGAGAAAAAAGGCTGCATGGGGAGACATTGGTTACACTGGGGAGTATAACGATTAGATGATAACAGATTTTGGCACTCAGCTCAATGAGAATATTTACCAGAAATGGGAATATCCTACAAATTGTATACTTGAATAAATTACTCAAATTCGACCCCATTCACCTTTTGTTTCACCGTCTATATCGGCATAAACAACGTTATAGTCATAAGTATGCCCTCCCGATACACTGTAATATATTTAGTATAAAAATATGGTCAATTTTGTCAACCTTACTGCCTGGTTCCAGCGGGGGGGATAAAGCTATAAGTGCTTTTTTAGGGACAACCGTTTTGGAATCGTAGTAATATTCGTACCGGATTTATTTTGCATAAAAATTTTGTATTATTATGTGGATTTTATTTGCTGGAATATGTTGGTTTATCAATAAAAAAATGATATAATGACAAGTAAATAAACCAGATTAGTCTTATTAAAAATCTTGCCATTTAACTCTCTTTATCCGGCTGAAAATGAGAGGTTAAAATGTAAGTTATAGTGTATTTTATTGTTAGGAGAAGCTTAGATGGAATGGATTGAACGATTAAACAGTGCTGTAAATTATATGGAAGAGAATCTGACCGGAACAATTAATTTAGAAGAAGCAGCAAAAATAGCATGCTGCGGAACCTATCATTTTCAAAGAATGTTTGCCTA
>JAEZSL010000415.1 GCA_023443925.1 Bacillota bacterium
TATCAAAACCATCCATCTCTGATAACAGCTGGTTTAAGGTCTGCTCCCTTTCGTCATTACCTCCGCCGTAGTGGGTATCCCTGCTTTTACCGATGGCATCAACTTCATCGATAAAAATAATACAGGGAGCCATGGACTGGGCTTGTTTAAATAAATCCCTTACCCTGGAAGCACCGACACCAACAAACATCTCCACAAAGTCAGAACCTGATAAAGAGAAGAAAGGTACTTTCGCTTCACCGGCTACCGCTTTGGCAAGTAAGGTCTTACCGGTTCCTGGAGGTCCTACCAGCAATGCGCCTTTCGGCAGTTTTGCACCAATCCTGGTGTATTTGCCGGGATTATGCAGGAAGTCTACCAATTCCGTCAAAGACTCTTTTGCTTCTTCCTGACCGGCGACATCTTTAAAGGTAACGCCGGTTTCCTTTTCCACATAGACCTTGGCGTTGCTCTTTCCGACGCCCCCCATCATACCTCCGCCGTTTTTGGAAATCATTTTAAACAAAAACCACATAACCAGGTAAATCAGAACAAAGGGAAGTATCCAAACCAGAATAATATCCAGTATGGCATTCCTGCTGCCCGCAATCTGAGGATTTATTGTAACTTTTGCTTTTAATAGCCGGTTCGTTAATTCACCATCATTCATTAATCCGGTATAATATGAAATCTTATACAGCGGATTTGGCTGCGTTACCGGTTCAATCACGATTTTATCCGATTGAATGTTAACGGCTTTTACTTCCCCTTTATCTAACATATCAACAAATTTATCATAAGAAATCTCTATATTACTGCCGGCTTTTAGTTGATTCGTCATTAAAGTAAACAGTGCAAGCGTAATAATGGCAGCAATTAAAATATAGAAAAATGTTTTCTTATTATTCATACCGTTCTTGTTATTATTCGGCTTTTTATTATCCATACCCTACCTCCTTCGTATCATTTTTTATTATGATAGGTAAATAATATAATATCTATTAGCACAGTCATGCCTCCGGCATGCTTTTGTATGTTAAACGTAGTATGCAAAAATTCTTATATTGGGGATAAAGAAAGAATTTAATAGATACAATTCATTATAATGTTAGTCTAATTATAAATCAATACATATGTCATGAATTTTTTGTGCTGTTAATTAAAAAAATATTAACTTTTTTTATTTTTTTTAAAATATTACTGGATTTATTTAAAAAATGATAGTATAATAGCAATTGATTGTTTAAAAATATACTTATAAGGTTATATGTATATTAAATAGATCGTGTGTATTAAACCGGCTCTGCCCTTGTTTAGAACGCCTTAAACCGATGGAAAAAGGTTTGCCATCGATTGTTTTTAAGGCTTTTTTCATTATTTCACCTTACTAACATATAAGCACCTGCGGGATTATAGCAGGCAAGATAAGTGGATTGCGAATGACTGTTTGACTGGTTGGAAACTACAGTGGATTACGTATATCTGTTTTTTTATGGGCAGGCATGGCGGAGGAGGGACAACTGTCCCGGACATATTATACCGGAAAGGGTAACAGTATTAATTCCGGTTATAATCTCATGGAGTAAATTCCGGAGCAGACCGTTTAGCAGGCTTTTGGACAAGCCTCCTGGAAGTAGACTCTGACTAGGTTTTATAAAAAAGCAAGACATGTCTTATGGACAGGTTATTCTGACTTATCATGATAAGTTAACCGGAGAAGCTGTCCGAGGCAAACTACATGATAAGTTATCCGGAACAAGCTATCCATGATAATCTATCCGGAACAAACTATCCATGATACGCTATCCGGGACAAGCTTTTCCTATACAGTTGTCCATAAAAAGTTAATCGGAATAACATCACGCATAGGATTATTCCCAAGCTAAGTTATTGGGGAAAACATCGCAATTAAGATTATTCTTAAACTAAAGCTAATATGAATCCGTAAGAGATGTAAACCACCGGAAGAATAGCAAAAATGGCTATTCTTCATGACTTATATCCAAAAGTATGGGTGTTGGCATAATTTTTATACAGCATTTGAGCAATCCATCTGTTAAGGACTTTTGAACAAATGTCTGCAATCAGGCAGCAACACTGCAAATAGTTGTTTTTTGCCAGAAAAACCAGAGTAACTGACAATAAATATCATAATCAAAGGAGGAATCATTGAATGGGAGTTAAGTATGTATTTGTAACCGGAGGAGTCGTATCAGGCTTGGGAAAAGGTATCACCGCCGCTTCTCTCGGCAGGTTATTAAAAGAGCGCGGATACCACGTAACCATGCAGAAGTTCGATCCTTATATTAATATCGATCCCGGCACTATGAACCCGATCCAGCATGGTGAGGTATTCGTAACGGATGACGGCGCGGAAACCGATCTTGATTTAGGTCATTACGAAAGATTTATCGATGAAAGTTTAACAAAACAGTCCAATGTTACAACCGGTAAAATATATTGGTCCGTATTATCCAAAGAAAGACGGGGAGATTTCGGCGGTGGAACCGTCCAGGTTATCCCTCACATTACCAACGAAATCAAAAACCGTTTTTATCACAATGACGGCTGTGAAGATACACAGATTGCCATTATCGAAGTAGGCGGTACCGTAGGTGACATCGAAAGTCAGCCCTTTCTCGAAGCGATTCGTCAGTTCCAGCATGATGTTGGCCACGAAAACGCAATTCTTATCCATGTAACCTTAATTCCCTATTTAAGAGCTTCCGGTGAAATGAAAACGAAACCTACCCAGGCAAGTGTAAAAGAACTGCAGGGAATGGGTATCCGCCCGGATATTATAGTATGCCGTACCGAACTCCCCTTAGAACCCGGTATCAAAGAAAAAATCGCTCTGTTCTGTAATGTTCCCAGCAATCATGTTATTCAGAATCTGGATGTTGAAACCTTATATGAAGCCCCTTTAGCCATGGAAAAAGAGCATCTGGCCAATATTGCCTGCGAATGCCTTAACCTGGAATGTCCGGTTCCCGATCTGACAGCCTGGGAGAAAATGGTGGAAGCCTTAAAGCGTCCGGAAAAAGAAGTTACCGTTGCTCTGGTAGGCAAATATACACAGCTCCATGATGCATATATCAGCGTAGTGGAATCCTTAAAACATGGCGCAGTAGCACACAATGCTTCTATTAATATTAAGTGGATTCCGTCTGAGACTCTGACAGATGAAAATGCAGCCGGTATTCTCTCCGATGTCAGCGGTATTTTAGTACCCGGAGGCTTCGGTGACAGAGGTATCGAAGGAAAAATATCCGCAATCAAATATGCCCGTGAAAACAACATTCCGTTTTTAGGACTCTGCCTTGGTATGCAGCTTGCCATTGTGGAAGTCTCCCGCCATGTCATTGGTTTTAAAGACGCCCACAGTGTGGAATTAGATCCCGGGACAACCCATCCGGTAATTCATCTGATGCCCGAACAGGATGGTATCGAAGATATCGGTGGCACCTTAAGGTTAGGCTCTTATCCCTGTGTACTGGACGAATCCAGTAAAGCATTTTCTTTATATGAAGAAAAGACCATCCACGAAAGACACCGTCACCGTTATGAGGTAAATAACTATTACCGTGAAGATTTTATACGCGGCGGTATAAAACTATCCGGTTTATCTCCTGACGGACGTATTGTGGAAATGATGGAATTAGATAATCATCCCTGGTTTATTGCCACCCAGGCACATCCGGAATTTAAGTCCAGACCCAACAGACCCCATCCTTTATTCAAAGGTTTCGTAGGAGCTGCCTTAGAATATCAGAAATAGGCTTATTTAGATTAGAACAGCCCGCCTCTCAGCATATTAATGAAACTGATGGGCGGGCTGAATTTTGTGGTTTATAATAATAATTTTGGTTCTATAATAAATTTGCGAATAAAATTTATTCTATAAGTTCTATAATAAATCTAGTTCTATAATAATCTTGTTCTATAATAATCTTGTTCTATAACAATCTTGTTCCATAATAATCTTGTTCCATAACAATCTTGTTCCATAACAATCTTGTTCTATAATTAACTTTGTTCGGAACAGATTTGGTTATTGTAGACTTGGTTCTATTATATAATTTGGGATTTCTATTATAGATTTGCTTCCAGTTTTTATTTATGCCTAATCAAAGTTAATAAAACTGACTTCCAACACTTTCTCTTGTGCTCTAGTTACTTAGCTGCTATTATTGTATATTCTTCATGAATCAGATCCAGTTTATTACGCTGGGCATCCATTATATTAGTGAAATGGCAGGGAAGCCCCCTTGACGCAGAATAGTACGGGCCATTCATTAATTGAAAATGCAAATGAGGACATGCTGATTTACCGGTATTGCCAATTTTGCCGATAACCTGACCCTGTTTTACCAAATCACCTGTTTTAACCGTAAGGCTGTGATATATCATATGGCCGTAAAGAGAGTACTCACCGTTCTCATGTTTCAGAACAACGTGGTTACCGCACTGTAATGGCATATGGCCATATTTTTCAACCATCTGCTTTCTTTCCTTTAAAATCTGTTCGTCCGTTTCCGAATCTTCCGGGAAATTCAGCCTTATTGTGGTATCATTAAAACAGGACACTACTTCCCCATCTGCAATCGCCAAAATCTCTTCTCCATACCAGCTATAATCTTCGTCCTTATGATATTCGGTTTCTGTATCAACCTTTCCCAGATCCAGAGCAAATTCCATTGAATACTGCGTACGGTGAGCTCCCAGACAATCATAATTCCCGTTCACCTGCCACACACCTTTAACAGGAAAGCTATATTGATTTCTGGTTTTATACGGTATAACAGGCAGAGACTTTTTCTCTGTTAAATTCTCACCGTTCTTAATATATTCTACTTTTAAGATAAGTTCATCGATAAGCTCATGATAAATAACAATAAAAAATTCATTAATAAGACCGGTTTCCTGTCCGGGTTCTAAAACTGCTCCTTCTGCCAATCGGGAGGTGTCCCAAAATTTCTCCTGACCAAGCATTACTCTTAAATCCCAGCCGCTGCAATACTGGATTTTATCCGGAAATTCTGACAGCAGCTTCGCTGCTGCCGTTTTATCATAACTTATTTCCTTAATCTTGCTGCCTTGGCACTTTAGTTCAAATGTGATTTTGGTAATTGTTATATTATCCGTTGTATCATTTTTCAGATTCACTGCTTTTAAAACAAAATCAGATTGTATCATCCCCGGCCGAAATTGCATGGGACCATTAATTATAAAATCATGCGGTATCATTTTTATCTGCATTACTTCATCTCCCCGTTATCCTATTGATGAGTTAAGTTTAGCACAGATAAAATTCTTTAAATACCTTATCAATTTTTCATAATAGAGATTAAGTCTTCTTCCTGTTTGTATATTTTAATTAAAAACGGAATGTTTCCTGGTTTAATCCTTCTTAAAAAATGAAATCAGCGTTATGATTGCAGCACCCAGAAAAATGCAAAGATCCGATATATTGAATATAATCTTCTTTAAAAACCGGAAGCTGAAATAATCTACTACATATCCCTTCGTCAGCCGGTCGTAAACATTACTTAACGCACCGCCTAAAACCAAAGACAAACTAAATTTTAATAAGTGATTTCCTTTTTGAGGAAGCAGAATTGCAAAAACTAAAAGAAGTATGCCTAACAAGGTCGTAGTTATTATCTTAACGGCATGTACACTATTTTCCATAAAATTAAGCATGGCACCTTTATTATGATACCGTTCCAGAATAATTCGGCCTTTAAAGATCTCCTCTTTTTTATGCATTTCCTTATTCTCTTCGATATATTTCTTGATTTTTAGTTCTGTTAAAAAGATAGCGGCAGCTATTATGATATAAATCATCGGAATCCTCCTTATTGCGGGTTAGGTTTAGGTGTTCAACTTAATATTGGATTATTTGGTTGGTTTGCTGGCTTGTATTGTTTATGGGCTTGTATATGTTTTATCGGCATTTGCTTTATCGGGTTATATTTGCTTTATCAAGTTATATTTGTTTATCAAGTTATATTTGCTTTATCGGCTTATATACTTTTTCTGCCTATATTTGCTTATCAGTTCATATGGGCGTCGGGTTGTTTTGCTTTATCGGCTTTTTTGCTTTATCGGCTTTTTTGCTTTATCGGCTTTTTTGTTTTATAGGGTTGTATACTTTATCTGCCTATATTTGCTTATCGGTTCATATGGGCGTTATCGGGTTGTTTTGCTTTATCGGCTTTTTTCGTTTTATAGGCTTATATACTTTATCAGCCTATATTGGCTTTATCGGTTCATATTCGCGTTATCGTGGTGCTTTGTTTTATCAGCTAATTTGTCCATCTTCTAATAATTAAATATTCTATATTAATAGTCAATATTTAAGCAGATGGATACTTCACAAAAATATATTTGTATCAGCTTTAATTACTTTAAAAGGAATATCTACAGTGTAACGGAGTTACATATTATATATCCATACACAAATACACTGAAGCGGCACACTTGTATTATCTGATAATTTTTATTGATAAATGTATTATACTGAAAAAATAAAATATTGGCAATAAGATAAATTTGAATTGCTGGACATTTCGTAATATGATTTTTTACAAAATTCTCTGTCTATATTAGACAAATGGAGTTTAATAAGATTTTTGTTGATAGCAAGATATAAAAGGAAGCGAAATATCATTTGTGCTTTAAGATATTGCTGCCGAAGAAACTTCAAGTACAACGCTTCGGAATGATGCATTTGGACGATTTACCTTGAGCTGACACCGTATAGCATGGGTCGGAAACCCATGCCATACCAGCATGAGCCTGCATGGCTCAAATTAAGGAGGTATTAGTCGGCTTACTGTTAAGTATAATTAGGCCAACATTATAATTAATAATTAAGTGTTAATGTCCATTACACTTTAACACTCCAATTTTTAGCCATTTCACGGTATAATTCAGCCTGTTCCTTATCTCCTAATCCCTCATAGCATAAAGCAAGACGGTTTAGAGGATAATCCCCTGAATAGTGGATATTGAGATAACTTTCCGTTTCATAGGCAGCATTATAAAACCAGACAATTGCTTCCTTGTAATCATTTCGTAAATAAAAAAATTCACCTACATCAAAACAAACCTCTGAACTGGCTTTCCCTAATGCAATATTTTTTAAAGCATATTTCATGATCTGCACCGGATCATTTTTAATCAATCCGCATCTTACCAAAATACACTGAATTTGCTTTAATGCATCCAAAGATAAATCACTGTCGGTAAGTTTTTTAAAAAATGCTTCCGCTTCCATAAAATCCGTCTCGGTTCCGGCTATAAATAATTCTCTGGCATACATATTCTGTACTTTGACGGATAAGACTTCACCCCTGTCGAGCAACTTCCGGAATATATGAAAATCACGCTTCCCATGATTGGACTCCGGGAGGTGAATTATTTCGATATCACTGTCATATATATTTGGTTCCAGAACTACCGATTCATGAATTGGATCCGTCCAATAAAAATTCCGTAGTCTTTTATACAACTTAGGCCTTAATTCCGTGTCATAATTATAGGTAGTATTATGTAGCAGCTGATTGGTATATAACATCTGCACAATCTCAATTTCCGGAAGCAGCAGTTGTTTTAATTGCAGAAATTTCATTCTATTGACATTATCAATAACCTCATCGGCATCTACTGCATAAATATACTCCATGGACGCTTTTGAAAAAGAAAAATTACGGGCGGCAGAAAAATCATCTTCCCATTGATAATTATAAACCTTATCTGTGTATAATAATGCAATATCCATTGTGTGGTCGGTGGAACCGGTATCTACTATAATAATTTCATCCGCAATCCCCTCTAGGCAATCCAGGCATCTGACCAGATTTTTTTCTTCATTTTTGACTATTAAACAGGCACTAATTGTAATCATATGTAAAATATCCTCACTTTATAAATCAATATATATTTAGAAATATAAATAAAACATAATATTTACTTATATATCATTATTACATTACAGGTTATATCCTTGTTTATATTTTTATTTCTGTTTAACTTTTAATTTTAACACAAATATTTGATTTAAACTATTGCGCTATTTGTAGATAATAATGAAATTTATTGTAGAAAAGCACGAAAGAAAATTAGAAATATTTATAATTTTATGTCATATTTTGTATGCATTATATACATATAATTCCTTTAAAAATTGTCGTTTTACCAATATTGTATATTTTTACATGTCGTGATATACTCTTTGTATAGAAATTTCTATTGTATTTATTATTTTTTCTATCTATTCTACATAAATTGATATATAAATAATATATCAATTTTCTGAACTATCTATTTTTTTCATGCTGGAGTTTTTAGAGGGGAGTATATCTAGAAACTCCTTTCTTTTTCTGGTTTAAAGCTAATGTAATTATTATTATGTATTTTTAGATATACTTATATTTTATCTCTTTATTTATTTTATTTCGGGCATTTACGTATTAATATAAATCGTAAATTAGTCCCAAGTTGGAATCATTAATATCTTCCGATTTATTCTTTACTTGGTCAGATGACATGACCTGGGGATTGCATTGCAAATTCCCGTTTGCGAATCCCACTTTGGTTTTGATTTTTCTTTTGTTTAATTGTTTTTAATGTTATCAGACATGTTTCATAGCCTCCTTTGTGAGATTTGGTGTGGTAACTTTATTTTAACAAGCGGTTATAGATCATATTCATTTTTTATTAAACTGATAATGTTAAAAAAGATTTTTACTAAAAACTGAATAGAGTGAGATACAAAAATAAATTGGGAAATTAATTATACGAATCCTTTCAATAAAAAAGGTACTCGAATTAATATTATTTATTTAGCATCATTTATAATCGATATCTTTATCGCAATTCTATCAGAGAGACTACTCTGGCAGCACTGCTTAATGAGCGGAAACTGTTCATCAGCGGAAACTAGTTTTGATCTCAATAATTGATAACCCCCGAAATAGACTAAAACTTGAATTCTCTCAAAGAATGGAGTAAATGTTACACAACACGAGAAGATCAGATAACCCCCGCATTTTCTTATATCAAATATTATGATAAATGACCTCTTGGAGCTATCCTTAAGCTGCTATTAACTATCCTAAAAACCAGTCTATAAAAAAGAGCATCTTTTCAGGTGCTCAGAATCAATCAACACAGCATTCAGATTTTAAAAAGTTAGCATACGAACTAAGCTCCAGGTGTAATACACTTAATAAGGAGACAACCAGGTTCTCTTAATTGACTGATTGATAAACTAAACAAGAATCGCACAATAATGTTCTATTGCTAGTATTTATAATGTTCTAATATGTATTATGTTCTATTGCTATATTTAATAATGTTCTACTATAAATTACGTTCTATTGCTATACTTAATTAATTATGTTCTTTTACTATTTTTGATTAAAGACAATTAAAATGATATTTTTAAAACCTGTATCTTCATACACGAAATGAAGCTTATTAAGATTTTACGAAGCATGTATATGAAATGTTTATGAACATCTCAATTATCATATAAACCCTCAAATTCTTTTATATTTTCCAGAACAGCTTTAATTCTATGATGCCAGGTATGTTTATCTCTTGCTTCTGAATATCCATTTTTTGCTATGCTGGCTGCTTTTTCCGGGCTGGTTAATAAATCATTGATTAAATTAGGTAAGCTATATAAATCTTTCAAAGAATAAATAACGATATTGTTACCATTAATAAAATTATCCTGAATATATTCACTCGTATCTGTCAGGGATATTGCTCCGGATAACATAGCGGAAGCAATTCTTTCCTGGAATCCTGCACGGAACCATGGCATTATATTTAATGAAATCTTTGTTTGCAGTAAACGTCTTAGTGCTTCCTCCCCATAACCATTTCGTATTACCAGGTTATTGCTCTTTATACTGGGAAAATTGGTCCAACCGTTACCATGAACATTTAAAATAATATCATTCTCAATAACTGTTTTAATTAATTTTTCTCTAAAGTACTCGCGGACATACTTATCCACGTTATTTAGAATAATTAATATCGTATGGAATTCCTGGTCAGTTCTATCGAAATTATACTCATCCAGGGCTATATTCAAAGCATCCTCAATGGTAAGTTGAGGTTCTTCTATCATCATTTCAATTAATTTTAACGCAATTTTATAATAAACTTCCGGCAGGCTTTTCAACGCCTCAAGGGTTCTGCTTTTATCACCGTACGTACCTGTAAATAAAACATCGATATTTCTTTCTTCATAAGGTAAGCAGTTTTCCTTATAGCTTCCCGATAAAGGAAGAAACTTAACCAGGCCGATATTATTATAATATTGTTCAATAAATTTGACATGTTTTCGATCACAGCAAAAAACAACTGTGTTCTTGTCTGCACAACTAAGCCTTTGACTATGATAAATTGGGTGATCATATAAAAAAGTACATTTTTTAATATGATATTGATTATATATATTGTTATAAAATTCATCTTCCAAGGTGATACCATTGCAGGTAAATACCCACTCTATTTCACCACTTGATGCATAGCGGATTAGTTCATCTGTAAAGTTATCTTCTTTCGCATCGATGATAACTGTGTTAATATCTTCTGCCTCCAAGCTTCTTGCGTACTCATCAATATAAATCCTCATTGCATCATATTGTGAAATACCTTTGATAAGCATAATTTTTTTCATTCGTTGACCTCACTAGTAGGATTTACAATTGCAACTATCGTTAAAAAAATAATGGGCTGTTCTGAATTTTATCTATGATGTTAATCATTGCTGACGCCGAATCAGTTAATATTTTCTCTCTGGCGATGGCTTCCTCGGACATTAGCTGATAGAACTCTTTATCGTCCATATATTTTTTTATAATTCCGGTCATTTCTTGATAATCATTTACCGTAAATAACTTTCCTGCTGCCGTGGCAATGTCTCCATAATCTATAGTAACCCCCGGTTTTCCTTCATGAAAAGCTTCGATTATAGAAAAGCCGCCGCCCAGCCGTTTTGGATTGACATATAAATCACAGATTTCCATTAAAGCCAAAATATCATTACAATATCCAATAAAAGTTGAATGTTCCATTAACTCAGGATACTTCTCACAGTAAGAGGCATAACGGTCAAAATAACCCGCAAAAACAATGTGGGTTCCCCATTTAAAAGTAGTAATGATGTTTTTTATATATGTATCATCAATTTCCGTATCAAGCCGTATTCCAACCGTAACCAAAACAAAATCATTTTCCGGAATCCCAAATTCTTTACGGGTAAAAGACATCTTTTTGGGCAGCAACTCAAAGGTAAAGGTACTTTCTATGATACTCTCCCGGCTGTAGCCTTTCTTTAAATAATTTTCCCATTCCAGCTCTGATAAAGTCTTTCCAATAACTGAAAAAGTGGCCATAGTAGTAGGCAATAAAGAAAATGCCACACCAATTGATGCTTGCGGTACAATATTACCGCATAAGTCGGCTGTAATACTACCGTTTCCTATGCTGAATATGAAGGAGGGCTTGAGTTGTCTTATTTTATGTATAATGTTCTTAATACCTTCAATAGAAGGCATATTGTCGTCGGGCTGATAATATGGAATTTCGCAATCTTTATATTGATAGTATTTCTTTTCATTATACTCATCCATGATATTTCCTAAGGTTGATTTATATAATGGCAGCATACCTCTGCTTGTGAGCTGTTCCCTGGTGTTAATGAGTATGATGTTTTTGTTAAGGAGTTTTGATAAGGTATAACACCGTTCTAAGGTTGTTCTTGTAGGGGCATGCCTGTCGGATAGAAACTGAATTGTAAATACGACTATGGTATCTTTATTTCTTTCCTTTGGGGAGATTGGTGTTAAATTCTCTTTTAATTGAGCTTTAAATTCATAATAGGTCTTTTGATATAACTCCTTCATCAATACTTCTGTATTAGAATTGGTGCAGGCTTTATTCGTAAGTTGGTATCTTTTTACTTGATTCCATAAATAAAATCGGTTTTCGCAAGTTAGCAGACTGTTTTCCATTGCATACTTGATGAAACGGTTCATATAATTTGGGTTTTTAGTAACCTGCATTAAAAAGGATATTAGCAATAATGCCCGCAAAATATCCTTTCCCGTATGAACTAAGGATATATCATCAATTATACAACAAGTCATATTATAGATATATGGATGATATCCAGACATCTCTTTTTCCAAGTTGCTTAATGTCTCATAGATCTCTGCCATAGATTGATAGTTCAAATGCTCTGTTAGAGTAACAAGTTTAGTAATAACAACCTCATCATAAGAATAAACATAGTTCATCTGAGAAAATTCTGGATACTTATTTTTTTCTTTTGTTTTAGGACTGGTAGAAATATTATCTTTACTGTCAGTATCAAAACTGTTGATAATTATAAACTTCTCTTCTATAAGTGGTTCAAAAAAGTAATAATTTCCCTGTATGCAATATATTTTTATAATTTTAGGATGAATGGAGTTTTTATTAGCTTTTTCTCTTTCATTGTCTGATAACTGTATATTATTTAAGTTATTATCTAAATTATCGTCTATGAATAAATTCAAAGTCACGAGCTTACACTTATATTGATTTATAACAAATTGCGATGAATTAGAGTAAATGACTTTATAAAGGTCTTCAGAATCCGTTATTTTTAAATTCAGTACTTCCTCTGTAACTCTATCTAATAGATATTGTACGGCTTCTTCCTGATAAAAATAAATGAAATAGTCGAATACCTGATGATAGGCCCGGTAGACAAACTGTGTCAGGTTATACATATTTGAAAAGAACGTAAATTTGTCCTCAGTTTGATAACCCGCTTTGATGAGATCAAGATTATAAAGAACATCTACAGGATCTCCTTCCAGCTGGATAACATCTGTGTGGAGATATATCAAGTAACCGGCTTTATCAAGCTTTATAATGTATTCTTCCAATTCTCCAGAGTAATTCTCTTGTTTGTCTATAAAACAAATGATTTTATTCATTTTACGCTCCTAATCTACTAAGTCATCATTAAAACTGCAGTATAAATAATAAATCTTATTTTTATGCAGTTTTTATGCCATACATACCTCCTTATAATTAATTTAAATTAGAATCTCTGTTTAGTTATTCATTAAAATATCAACAATTTTTTTACTGGCCGTACCTTCTCCGTATGGATTAGTTGCCCTATGCATTTTATCGTATTCAAATGTATTATCTAGTAATAACTTACAATTTAGGTAAATATCTCTGCTATTCGTACCGACTAATTTTAATGTACCAGCCTCAACTCCTTCCGGCCTTTCCGTCGTATCTCTCATGACTAGCACAGGAACACCTAGCGAAGGTGCCTCCTCTTGAATCCCACCACTATCTGTTAATATTAGATGACTTCTGGCCATAAAATTATGAAAATCTATAACATCTAATGGCTCAATAATATGTATTCGCTCAATTCCTTCAAATACTTTTAAAGCTATATCACGAACCACAGGATTCATGTGTATTGGATAAATAACTTTGACATCCTGATATTCTTCAATAATCAATTTAAGAGCTTTAAACATACCTTCCATTGGTGTACCAATATTCTCCCTGCGATGAGCAGTAATCAAGATTAATTTATAATTATTACACCATAGTAATTCAGCATGGTTGTAATCTTTTCGTATCGTAGTCTTTAATGCATCAATAGCCGTATTGCCTGTAACATATATAGAACTAATATTCTTGCCTTCCTTAACTAAATTTGATTTAGATTGAATTGTTGGTGCAAAATTATAATCAGCTATGATGCCAACAGCTTGCCTATTAAATTCTTCTGGATAAGGAGAGTAAATATTATAGGTTCGCAATCCAGCCTCGACATGTCCAATCTTTATGTTTAAATAAAAGCACGCGAGTGAGGTAGCAAAGGTTGTAGTCGTATCTCCATGTACAAGTACTATATCTGGTTGCTCTTTACTTAATATTTCTTTTATCTTTGATAATATATTGATAGTAACATCAAATAGTGTTTGGTGCCTCTTCATGATTTCAAGATTATATTCAGGTATAACTTGAAATACATCCAAAACTTGTTTTAACATTTCCTTATGTTGTCCTGTAACGCATACAGTAACCTTAACACCATCTCTTTTTTTTAGTTCATTAACGATTGGACACATTTTTATTGCTTCTGGACGTGTTCCAAATACTAGCATTATGTGTTTCATATTGAATCCTCTTTCTATAAATAGACTCTAAAATAAGTCTGTTATTTTCTAAATTTCATCATATTAATATAATCTTCATAGAATTATTTTGGGGAACTACTTAACATATAAACACGATAAAATACTTATTACTGGAATTAATCCGTGTGTTCTAATACTTTGTCAAGAGGTATGAAGTCAGCAAATAAGAAGAATGCATTTATTTGACTATATATATTTACATATTTAACTATAATTTTGATTTTCCTTGATATAATTAATCAACTTAATAAAATTCTTGATCTGTATAAAATTTTGTATTTCACCTTTACATTGTATAGATGGGTATGTGCTTTTTACTATATCATACTCTTGTAATAATAAGCTGATTTCTGGATAAAACTTTTCATGCATGGCTAAGATTATTCTACTATTATTTTCTTTATATAATGAAAACTCTTCTAAAGAATATACATTTTCTCCAAGATAAATATCAACCTCTTTTTTCGAAGTAATAAATCCTTTTATTAATCCTCCATTTTCCTGAATGTAATGATATAGTCGTTCACCCGACTTTCCAGTTCCATATAAATAAATTGGATGAAGCTTTATTAATTGAATAAAAAATGGCAATACTTTTTCTAATTTACTATCATCAACTTTTACTATTAGTTCTTTTTGTAAATTACAACATTGATTAAATAAAGTAATTAAATTTTCAGGATAATAACGCATATAAAAATCAAGATATTGATTAATCATATTATCACCAGGATAATAGGCCCAACTGATAGATAATGCTGAAAAAACATTTTCAATATATTTAAGTGTATCAGAAGTTACTTGAAACATACCAATATTTGAAAAATCTTCCTTTCTGCTCACATCATTATTCTTATATTTTTCATCACTTACAACAACATCAAATAATAATTTAGTCGCAAAAGCATCACTACAATATCCATAAAAGTTCAGGCATAAATCATGCAACACAATGGCTGCATTTGTAGATAGATATGGAGTGCATGTAAGAAAATCAAGAATTTCGCCCGGCAATGAATGTACTGTGTCAATTAAAACCATATCAATATCCACACCAATTTGATCGATAAATTTGGGCAGACAATCACCTAGATAAAATTTGTGTTTTGGTATATTAGTAAGATATCCTTCTATCTCATCTGTTAGATATCCTGTTTTTTTAGTCTGATCCCTGTAGTATTCTTTATTTAAATCACAACTATAAACTTCACAATCTAAGTTTAATTTATCTATACAATTCATTATGCAAATAGTGGAACCTCCAGCTGCAACTCCAATCTCTAAGATTTTTTTAGGCTTTATTTTTTTAATTACACCACACAAAAAAGCACTCTCATGATCAGTCATTTCACTCATATTTTTTTGGTTTAATTTATCGAATATATCTAAAGGTTCATAATATAGCTCTATATTTTTCAATATTTTACTCCTTTTTTATTCCATAATTACAAACTTTTCACTTAGCTCTCTTATCCCTATTGCTTTTTTATAAATTGGCATGTATTCTGGGATTTTCTTATTATCTACCAAATTAAGCCACCATGTAACATCATCAAAACCTAATAAGTATCTAAAATATACAGTCCCCGAAATTCTGGGATTTATTTCGAAAATTTTATAACTGTCATTAAATTTTCTTGATTGTATATTAATATAACCTTTCAAGCCAATAAAGTTAGCGACTTCAATAGCCATCTGCTGTAGTTCAGCATTATAGGTTAATTCAACAAAAGAAGTATGTCCATGTTCCAATTTTCTTTTAAAAATTATTGTCCTAACATCGTATCCATTAGAAAATACTCCTATAGTATATTCCTCATTGTCATCCTTAAGGTATTGTTGTATAATATATTCATCTTTATAATAAGGTATTTGATCTAATTCTCTCTTTTCAGTAATGTATTGAAGATATTTAGAACCACATGAATTCCTTAATTTTACTATGTGTTTCTCACCATTTTCAACAAAATTATCATAAGTATAAGTATAAGGCACATTAGCAGTCATATGTTTTTCTAAAAACTTCATTGTTTTTAATTTATCTAAACAAATATTTAATACATTACTATCTTGTATAATAATTTGTATATTATGTTGTTTAAATACTTCCTTATGCTCGCTAACTTTTATAATTTCCATCTCATTTACTGGAATTAAGTGGGAAATTTCAAATTGTTTACATTTTATTAAAAGGTTATCAATATACTGATGTGAAACTGCTAAATCGCTTTTCCAATAAGATTTAACTTTATCCATACCAATCGGATAATCATTTATATCACATCCATAAATTTCATCAGATCCTTTTGAAAGTATTTTCAATATACCATTTCCAACATCTCCGCCAATAGCAGTTACTAATATTTTTCTCATTCAACTGCCCTTCTTTCCAACACATCTTTTAATTTTATAAGTCTTTTATCATTAACGTCTATCTCTTTATAAAGCGGTTCAAGATCTATCTCAACATTAACAAATTTCCCCACATCACGTTCTAAATCTAAAATAAAATAACCGAAACCTTTTCCATCTCTATGCTGCCCTAAAGACCCTGGATTAATAATAGTAGTATGACCATACTTGTAGTTCATTCTAAAGTGAGTATGACCTAATATAACATAATCGTACTCATTATACACCGTTGAAAGATTACTTAATTCATTTGGATATAATCTTCCACATGTATAATCTTCTGGCGTCCCATGAAACACCCCGATTTTCTTCCCTAATAACTGCAATATAAAATAATCTGGCAGTCTTCTAATTCTATCAATCTGGTCACTTCTGCAATCAGCTAGAATTTGATCATAGCTATGTCCATAATTTTCTATATACTTTATGGGATCTTCTATTTTACTATATACATTAACTGCATATTTGTCATGATTTCCTATTATCCAGACTAAATTTTTTAGTTCACTTAATTTATCAATGATTTCTTTTTGTCCATAATAATATCCAAAAATATCACCGCAAAATATAAGCATATCATAGTCTATTTGATTAATTTGTTTAATAAATTCTCTAAATGTATACTGATTACCATGTATATCTGAAAATATAATTAATTTCATACCACCTCTAAATAAAATCTGTACTTAACTTATCTTTTAATACTATACTTCTTTCAGGAACTAATACCTGTCCGGACATAACCTCGCTTGACATATATGCAGAGGCTCCTACAAGTACACTAGATGGAACATTTATGCCATTTTTAATTGTGGAATTAATCCCCATAAAACAATTATTTTCTATTTTCACAAATCCTGCAATTGAAACATTTACGCTAAACATATTAAAATTTCCGACCTGGTCATCATGAGCTAAAACAGAGCCAATAAATATTAGATTTCCATCACCTATATTACAGTTGGGTCCAACAACGACGCGTTCTAGAATTATGTTGCCTTTACCAATACATGCATTTTTATCTATAATTGCAGTTGAATGAATAAAGTTTTCAATTTCGTAACCCTTTTCAATGCATATATAAAATAATCGTTCGCGAATTTTATTCATATTTTTATAGCCAATTCCTATAATAATGGAATATTCTGTTGCATCATATATATCTTGAATATTATCTATATCAACAAGAGGTAAACCATTTCTAGTTTGTGCATCTAGATACTCTTTTTCCACGGCATATGCTACAACTTCTCTTTGCCCATCGTTTTCTATATAATATCTAATAGTATCTGCATAAGAACTATTCCCTATTATAATTATCTTTTTCATTTCCCCACCTTCTATTTTTTCAACATCCATTTGATTGTGTCTTTTACGCTAAATTGAGGTGAATACATAAACACAGTTTTAGCCTTTTCGATTGATATATCCCATTTTAAACCTTCTTCCTTATCCTCACCAATAAATTTAATTTGAGATGTTGCTCCTGATTCTTGAATGCATAACTTTGCCAAATCAATATTTGAAATACTATAATTATTAGCAATATTATATATCCCAGTAGAACTTGTCTTAATAATTTGTGATAATCCTTCGCTTATATCTCTAACATCTACATAATTTTGCATTCTTAACCCTTTTCCATAAAGAATAAGATTTTCATTGTATCTGCATCTTTCTAGAAAAGTGGATACTATTGTATTTTGGCGCATTCCTACACCAATAGGGGAAGATATTCGCATTATTGTTCGAATTATATTTTTACTACAACAATTTAATATAATATGTTCACCTGTAAGCTTTGTAGTATGATACAATGTTATTGGTTTTGTAGGATGCTCCTCCGTAACAGGATATGTTTCAGGTTCACCAATCACTGGAATGCTGGACATATAAATTATTTGCTTAACGTTTTTTATATTAGCTAGTTCACATACATGTAATGTACCCAGTGAATTTACTTTTATTAGATCTTCTTCATTCCCAAAGCTTATATTAGCGGCAAGATGGATTATAATGTCAATATTTGAAATAATATCACTAATATATTTTGCAAATAAACTATCACAAATATCCGCTTGTATATATTTAATCTCCTCTACACCTAGAAACTTTGAACCTCTTCCTATCCCTATAATTTTGCAATGAAAATTATTCTTTAGATATGTAGTAAAATGTTTTCCAATAAATCCATTTATACCCACTATGCAAATATCCAAAACTTATCTCCTATAAATTATAACATTTGTTCTTTTTCATTATAATTTTTGTTGACTTCATTTCCATACTCATCATATCTTTTTTCACCTATTATTTTCCAATCAGTACATTTTTGACATATAGATGGAAGCTTAGTAAACTCGTGTTTCATATGTAATGAAACCATTGTTAAATTTCTTTGATCCCAAATATCTTTAATTCTAGAATTGTTAACATTTCCAAAATTGTTATCACCATCAACATCCATCACACAATTTACAATATCACCTTCCCATGTAATAGCACAAATTCCCAATGCATTTCCACATGCAATACGTTCACATTCAAAATCATTTTTTATATCATCACATTTACCTGCCCAGCTTATTAATCTTCTTACAGTTGTCCAAGCCCCCCTTTCTCTCCAATATTTTATAATAGTATCTATTTCATGTTCGTTTATTTTCATTTCCATAACTTTAGCTTCAATAATTGGTTTTTCTAATTTTAATTCCTTTTTTCTCTTTAATAAATATTCCACATTCTTGTACAATACATCTCTTTTAGCACCAACTCTTATTTCTTCATATACTTCTTGAGAAAACCCATCGATATCAATGCTAATAAAATCAATTCCAGAATCTAGTAACATTTCTGCCATTTCATAATTGAGAAGTGTTCCATTAGTATTTATATTAATACTTTTTAACCCTTTTTTCTTTGCGTAATCAATCATATAATAAAGCTTATATCTTACTAATAACGGCTCACCATAAAAATCCAACCACACTCTTGTTAATGGATTATGTTCTGCTATTTCATCAATTATTTTTTTATACAAAAGAATATCCATATATCCTCTTGCTCTTTTTATTTTATCATTCGCACAAGTAGTACAATTCAAATTACAATGATTCCCTACTTCAACAATTACATTTAACGGAAATTCCGTGACTTTAAATTTTTTTTCTACCTCATTTAAATTTTCATACATATTTTTTCTCCATTATTTAGTTATATATTGTTTAAGTTCTCTAATAACCATTTCTTTATCTATTTTCGACATCCTATAAAATAAAGGAAGTCGTATCAATCGATTACTTTCTTTAGTAGTATAATTATCTGTCCCATGAAAAGTCCCATACTTTAAACCAGCATTTGATGAGTGTAATGGGACATAATGAAATACCATTCCAATCCCTATTTCTCTTAACTCACGTATCATATTTGTTCTCGTTTCTAAATCTTTTACTTTAATATAAAATATATGGGCATTATGTATACATTCCTTCGGTATATAAGGTAGTTCTATTTCTTTTATACATCTAAGTTCATTGTAATAATAATTCCATGTTTCTATTCTATTTTCGTTAATTTTATCTGCGTTCTCCAGCTGCGCCCATAAAACTGCTGCATTAATTTCACTTGGTAAATAGGATGATCCCACATCAACCCAACTATACTTGTCAATTTCTCCTCGAAAAAATTTAGTACGATCTGTTCCTTTTTCTCTCAAGATTTCTGAACGCTCAAAGTATTTTTCATTATTTAATACAATAGCTCCGCCCTCCCCCATTTGATAATTTTTAGTCTCATGAAAACTATAACAACCGATATCACCTATTGTACCTAGATACTTACCTTTATATTTTGCCATAACCCCTTGAGCTGCATCTTCTATAACAGGGATATTATACTTACGACTAATTTTCATTATTTCATCCATTTCGCAACCAACTCCTGCATAATGAACAACTACAATAGCTTTCGTTTTATCCGTAATCGCTTGCTCAATTAACTTTTCATCAATATTCATAGTATCTGGCCTAATGTCTACAAATACAATTTTAGCTCCACGATTTACAAAAGCATTTGCGGTAGAAACAAATGTATAGGATGGCATGATTACTTCATCTCCCAATTTAATATCCAATAATATGGCAGACATTTCAAGAGCTGCTGTACAGGATGTGGTAAGTAGTATTTTCTTTGCATTAAAACGTGACTTCATCCATTCACTGCACAATTTTGTATATTTACCATCACCTGCGATCTTACCTGTAATAATACACTCTGAGACATATTCCGTAGCTTTATCAAGATTAGTAGATTTATTAAAAGGAATCATATTTTCACCTCAGTATTTTATAATCACTCTTTAATCGTTAGAATACAATTTACTCCAACCAAATGTGTTTTTCTTTGAATCTTTAAGATATTTTTGTATCTCCTCTTTATTTACATCACCAACTTTATTTTCTTTAAATTGTTGAAAATCATTTAATTTTATATCGTTAATATCAAATATTGTCACATTATATTTGAAAAGCTCCCTATAAGAATTAACAGATGTTATGTAAATTTTCTTTCCTCCTTTTAGCATTGAATATATTGTAGTCCATCCACAATTCCTTGATAATGGGAATAATCCAATATCAACTTCAGATAACAATCTGCCATATTCTTCCATACCCAGAAACTCACGTAATACTATAAACTTTTCTTCGAATATATCTCTTCCTTTTGCAATTACCTCATTTATGTAGGTTTCGTCTCCCATATACGAAAGAGGGCAGATTACATTGATATTTTCATCTTTAAACTTTTCTAGTAATTTAAAGGCTAATTTATGATCTATATCTTTAGTTGCAGAATAACCGACCATAATGTTCAAAGTATCTTTTCTTTTTTTATTGGAGGTAACAATTAATCCACTATCATAAGTCAAAGAACTATTTGTAATAACATTAATATTTTTCTTGAATTCATACAAAGAATTTAATATAGTAAAATATTTTTCATTATTTAATATAACATTGCCTATATTGGAAAATAATTTATGGTATTCGTTGCTACCTGTTTTCCATGATAATTCACCACCGTGCATAATTAAGTAAGTTTTTTCCTTAAACTCATTAATATATTCAGATAGAAAATCTCCTAACCTTATAGACATCACACCACTATGAAATATAATCTTCTTACTATTCTTTAAGGTAGTAATGAATTTATTTTTCATACTATCATCAAAGTCAAATGAATGATACATATCATTTAATACGATTACATTATTATACCTGTTTTGATTCTGCTTATAAAGCTCCCAAACATTATATAGATCATCAGGATTTAATTCATTTAAGTAATGTATTACAATTAAATGTTTATTAATATCTGACTCCCTTTTAATAGTTTCTATAACATTAATAACGAATTTTCCATCATAAATAAAATCTATATAATCGAACTTACCGCTTTTTAATATTTCTTTATTTTTCTTTATTAGTCCTTGATTTTCAAAAAATTCACTTTTATATTTATCTAGTGAGATGTATTTATGTACATAAAATTCTTTAATCTGGTTTGCTTTCATTCGTTCTGCAATGTAAGTGTAATTTTTTATGGCTGTAATAACTACTATATTATCACTATCTAATTCTTTAATATAATTTAAATTATGGACAACAAAACCTTCAAATACTTTGCCTTCCATTAAAGGATTACTATCAATAACAATACACTTTTCTCTATTTAGATATTTGTCGATATAACCTATAATTCTTGTTGACGCCCCTAATACTATAACCTTCTTCCAAATAAGTTTTTGGGCGAATTTTTCATCCGTAATTTCTTCTAATTCATGGTTAATCCAACTCATCATTGTCCTTTCTTTTTGTCTAATAAATAAAATTTAAACGCTTTCATATAATTCATATTTTTCAAATAATATTGAGCAATTGTTGAAAGAACATCATGTCGAAGTTTATTATTGTTTACTGGTATATTTTGATAGTGTTCCTCTAATAGTCGTATTGTTGCTGCTCTGATACTATCTTTACGTTCGGCAGTGAGAGAAGAATTA
>JAEZSL010000115.1 GCA_023443925.1 Bacillota bacterium
CTCTTAACCATGGGTAACGCCGACAGAACGGAACCGGTTACCATGATCGGACCCAAGGGGCTGGAGCGGGTGGTAAATGCACTTCGTGTTATTGCCCCGGAACTTCCTTTTGAGATTAATTTTATTGAGCTGTCCGGCCTTTCGGAGGAAATTCGAATAAATGGCTATGTAATCCAGGCTTTCAAAGTAAACCATAATGTAACCTGCTACGGTTATAATGTTATCATTGAACGGGGCGGCAGGTTTTATGTTGAGAAAGCCAGTGAAAACCAGGTACCCCAGATGTACTGGAACAGACTTCAGAAAGGGGAAACCATCCAGGCCGGTGAAATTACTTATACACCGGATATGGTTTTGGGACCTCCCAGAAAGGGTATAAAACTTACCTACTGTACGGATACCCGTCCTGTTACAGCTATTTCGGAGCATGCCAGGGAGGCGGATTTATTTATCTGTGAAGGAATGTATGGTGAAAAAGAGAAAGAAGACAAGGCAAAAGACCATAAGCATATGACATTTTACGAAGCTGCCAGCCTGGCTAAAACAGCTCAGGTTAAGGAAATGTGGCTGACTCATTACAGCCCGTCCCTGGTAAAGCCGGAAGAATTTATGGAAGCTACCCGAGCTATTTTTCCGAATTCGAAAGCAGGAAAAGACCGCAAAAGTATCACACTTGAATTTAATCCGGAAGAATGATTCGAAAGTTGTCAGGCGGCTGGTGATGCCATGCTGTTTACTGTTTTGTTAACAGAAACAGATGGTGATTCAACTGCATTCTATGCACATTGATGCTTTGAAACAGGCGAATTCTGCAAATATTTTGGCTGCAGTGATAATAAATACTGCAAACGTGTTTCAATAGATTATAACTATAAGAAATATGAAAACATGAATACGAAAAACATAAATACGAAAAAACGGTATGACTAATCTCATACCGTTTTTTCGTATTGGAGCATTTAATCCGCTTCCGGCTCCTGGCAGGTTTTATTGGGTTTCCCCATTTATCTTATCCAAAAGCATTCGGATATCTTCTTCTTTAATGGTTCCGTTACCAAAACTAATCACAGCCCGCAGAGGCAGATTCTGAAACATTGCTGCCATCATCTCACGGGAGCCTTCTCCTAAGGCTTCCTCCATATCATCAGAACCGGTCTCAAAGCCCAAAGAATAACCGTCGATAACGGGCTTAATTATTTCACTGGCTTTCGGATCTGTCATAATATCTCCAAAAGTACTGTTCAGGGTATATCTTTTGGGGATTAACGCCGTGGACATGAACTTAAGTTCCTTACTGCAGACAATGTCCCGGGAGGATTTCCCGATAAGGATACCGTATTGGCCGGATTCGGCATGCCAGTCCTTTAGTTCGGTATTGTAGTAGGCAAAGGAGCGTTTACCTAAAGTAAAAGTAACGGTTTTTGTCTCACCAGGTTCTAAATAAATCTTTTCGAAACCTTTCAACTCTTTTAAGGGCCGTATTACCTGGCTTTCTTTGGCTGAGATATAAAGTTGAACAATTTCCTTTCCGGGAACCATACCGGTATTGGTGATATCCACCGTCACCGTTACCGTATCCGTGTCGTTCACGGTTAACGGTGATTCAGAGTTAACCGCGGTATCACCAGCTTTATGAATCTGGAGGTTGGAATAAGCAAAGGATGTATAACTTAATCCAAAACCAAAGGGAAATAATACGTCCATTTTCTTTTTATCATAATAACGGTAACCCACGAAAATACCTTCCCGGTATTCAACTTTATCCTCTTCTCCGGGGAAATTCAGATAGGAAGGGTTATCTTCCAGCTTAACCGGGAAAGTTTCCGCAAGTTTTCCGCAAGGATTTGCATTGCCATATAAGATATCAACCGCAGCCAAACCTACTGCCTGGCCGCCTAAGTATACCTCAAGAATACCTTTTACTTTATCGGCCCAGGGCATTTCTACCGGTGAACCATTATGCAGTACAACAACGGTGTTAGGCTGGACCTGGCAGATCTTTTCGATAAGATGGTTCTGGCATTTCGGAAGGGACATATGGGTTCTGTCATAGCCTTCGGATTCAAAAGCATCCGGCAGGCCGGCAAAAATAACAGCAGTACCGGCAGCTTTTGCAGCGTCAACAGCCTGTCTGATTAATTCTTCATCCAACACATCTTCATTCGTGTCATAACCTTGGGCGTATGTAACTTTTGCAATGGATTTTACCGCTTCCAGTGCATTGGTTGTCTTAAAGGAATTAATATGTGAACTGCCGCCGCCCTGATATCTTGGTTTCTCAGCAAATTTTCCGATAAATGCTACAGAAGTTTCCTTCTTTAACGGCAGAATTCCCTCGTTTTTTAAAAGCACCATGGATTCACATTCAATCTTATGAGCCAGCTTATGATGTCCTTCCTTATCAAAGACTGTATTTTCCGTCCTATTTTCTATATATTGATAAAGAGTCTTAAGGATGCGTGTGGCAGCAGTGTCCAAGGCGGCTTCATCCAGAGTGCCATCTTTCACAGCTTTTACAATCTTCGCGTCATTCATGCCTCTGGAGCCCGGCATTTCCAGATCGAGTCCTGCTTCTAATCCGATTACCCGGTCATTAACGGCACCCCAGTCACTGACAACAAAGCCGTCAAAATCCCATTCATTCCTTAAAACATCGGTTAAATAACGATGACTTTCAGAGACATATTCGCCGTTTACTCTATTATAGGAACACATTACTGTCCAGGGCTTCCCGTTTTTAACGGCACCTTCAAAGGCAGCCAGGTATATTTCCCTTAAAGTTCGTTCATCCACCTCTGAACTTACAGACATTCTCCTGTGTTCCTGGTTGTTGGCCAGATAATGTTTCAGACTGGTTCCCACCTGCTTACTCTGAACACCTTTAATATGGTTGGCTGCCATTTCAGCAGCAAGGTAAGGGTCTTCAGAAAAATACTCAAAATTTCTGCCGCATAAGGGAGAACGTTTGATATTAGCGGCAGGGCCTAAGATAACAGCTACATTTTCTGCCTGGCATTCTTCACCCAGTGCTTCGCCCATGGTTTTTATCAGATCCCTGTCAAAGGAAGAGGCCACCGCACAACCGGCCGGGAAGCAGACTGCTTCAATGCTTGCACCTATTCCTAAATGATCTCCGTCCGACTTTTGCTTTCTGAGCCCATGAGGTCCGTCACTCAGCATAACGGAGGGGATATTTAAACGCTCAACCGCCTTGGTTAACCAAAAGTCAAGCCCGGAACATAAACCTGCTTTTTCTTCCAAGGTCATTTGTGATACCAAACTACTAATATTCATTTACAATACTCCTTTCATAATTAACTTACACTCAGATCTTTACATTAGGTAATTGCAAAACCAAATAGCTTTCCAATATACCATAAAGGTTAACAGCCGGTTACCAGCCTCAGCTGCCAAAAGGACAAGCTTTTGCTCTGAAATTGTATTAACTACATGGTAAATATATATAACGGTGGTGTTTTGCAATTTCCTGTTTGCTTATCTAATTACGCTTCAAAGTTAATTTTTGTAATCTCATATAATCCATTATAAGGCAAAAACAATAAGAAATCCATAAAAAATAAATAAAATATGTAAAAAATAGATAGATTGAACATGCAACCACTTGTAGGTTTGTAATAATTGAGAAAAATACAACAAAATATTAATAATAACAATGTATAAATTGTATAATATGCATGAGAAAAGAAAAGCTGTAATAAATAGTATAGTTAAAACAACCTTACAGTTAGCAGATTAACCGAAAACAGGATAGTAAAATCTACACCGAGCTGAAAACCAGCTTACGAACAGCATATACATCGTACGGTTTCTGGCGAATGAATCGGTAAACAGAATTCGCATTTCTTCAGGCGGCGGACAGAATAGAATGGGGATACGGAAAATAAATAAAAAATAAATTATGTTATTTGATACAGTCTTTATTGTAAGACTAAGTACACGGTAATACTTAAATAAAAAATATTAAGAAAAAATATAGAAAAGTATTGCAGTAAACAGGGTAAAAGGTTAAGATTGTATATGGAGATACCTCAGACTGGTTATATAATCAGTCTGAGGTAAAGTTAATTTAAGAGAACCGCCAGGCGGTAACAAACAGAGGGTTTTCATATAGGGGAAAATCAGGCAAAGTCAGCCCACAGGCTAAAGGTATACGGTAGAGAGGATAAAGGATGGTAAAAGAAAGATTAAAAGAAGAATTATCTGAAAGTGATAAATTAGAAAATGTAATAGCAGATCAGGATATAAATAACAATGCATCAGCAAAAGACGATTTAAAATCTGCTTCAATGAATAAAGCTGCTGACAAAGATATATTAATTCTCGCAATTGAATCCTCCTGTGATGAGACTTCGGCAGCGGTTGTTAAAAACGGAAGGACGGTTTTATCCAATGTAATTTCTTCGCAAATAGATCTTCATACACTTTACGGAGGGGTAGTCCCCGAAATTGCTTCCAGAAAGCACATAGAAAAAATAAATCAGGTAATTAAAGAAGCACTGTCGGAAGCAGGGGTGACACTGCCGGAAGTGGATGCAATCGGGGTTACTTATGGACCGGGATTAGTCGGTGCGCTTTTAGTAGGGGTGGCGGAAGCGAAAGCAATTAGTTACGCTTCCGGAAAACCGTTAATTGGTGTACATCATATTGAAGGCCATGTATCTGCCAATTTTATAGAAAACAAGGACTTGGAACCTCCGTTTCTTTGCCTGATTGTATCAGGGGGACATACCCATCTGGTAATCGTTAAAGAATACGGCCAGTATGAGATCATAGGAAGGACCAGAGATGATGCAGCCGGTGAGGCCTTTGATAAAGTTGCAAGGGCAATCGGACTTGGTTACCCCGGCGGTCCTAAGGTAGATAAATTAGCCAGGGAAGGCAATAAACATGCAATAGAATTTCCAAGAGCAAATATTGAAGGCTTCCCTTTTGATTTTAGTTTCAGCGGAGTAAAATCAGCTGTACTGAATCATCTTAATTCCTGTGCCATGAAAAATGAGGCGGTTAATAAGGCAGATATTGCAGCTTCCTTTCAGGAGGCAGTAGTGGACGCGCTGGTGACGAAGACGGTGGCTGCCGCAGAAAAGTATCATATGAACAAGGTTGCAATCGCAGGAGGTGTGGCGGCGAATTCAGCTTTAAGGCAGGCTATGGATGAGGCATGCAGGAAAAAGGGTATACAATTATTTTATCCTTCACCTGTACTGTGTACCGATAATGCAGCCATGATAGGTACCGCGGCATATTACGAATATTTAAACGGAACCAGGCATGGACTGGATCTTAATGCCATCCCCAATCTTAAGATTGGCCAGAGATAAGAGCAGACGCCGCTGTTTTACAAAGAAATGCTGAAAGGTATGTATATTGATGAAAAATAAAAAGACCACTGCAATTATTCTGGCAGCAGGAGCCGGAAGACGTATGCAGAGCAGTATTGCTAAACAATACCTTCTATTAGGAGGAAAACCCATCCTTTATTATTCCCTGAAGGCATTTGAGGAGAGTACTGTGGATGAAATCATTTTAGTTGTAGGTAAGAATGATATTAATTACTGCAAAGAAAATATTGTAGAGGAATATAACTTTAAAAAGGTGGTTCAGATAGTAGAAGGCGGCAAAGAGAGATATCATTCAGTTTACAATGGTCTGAAAAATATCAGTTCCGCCGATCAAGTACTGATTCACGATGGCGCAAGACCTTTTGTCACCGTTGACATCATTGAAAATGCAGTTTATAATCTACAATTCAGTGATGCCTGTGTGGTTGGCGTACCAATGAAAGATACAATTAAGCTGGTAAGCAAAGAAGGCATTGTTCAGGAGACACCGGACCGTGACAGAGTATGGTCGGTTCAAACACCCCAGGCATTTTCTTACGATATAATCATGAAAGCCTACTGCATGATAATGGATGAAAAGGCTTATACTAGAGAAAAGGCTTCTAAACCGGATGCAATTAAGGACAAGCCTATTGAAGACAGGCATAAAGAAAGTGGTGAAATTCATATAACGGATGATGCCATGGTAGTTGAGTATTCTCTTAGCTATCCGGTAAAGATGATTATGGGTAATTATAGCAATATAAAAATAACTACTCCTGAGGATATTTTAATAGGGGAAGCCTTATTAAAAGGTTTGATTTAAAGCATTTATAAGCTTTTTGGCCTTCGGTAAAAGAAGTTGATTTAATACCAAAAAAAGAAACAAAAAAAACTAAAAAAAGTTAAATAAAAGTGCTTGACATATTAAATAAGGTTTGCTATACTGTTCAAGCAGTGTTCGGAGAGGTGTCCGAGTGGTTTAAGGAGCCGGTCTTGAAAACCGGTGATTCCGAAAGGGACCGTGGGTTCGAAT
>JAEZSL010000273.1 GCA_023443925.1 Bacillota bacterium
GTTCCTATTAGTACCCTAACAAGAAGGGATGAATGACAGGGAGATAGAAAACGCTCAGATAGATTCTTATCCAGATAATACCCGGATTTTAAAAACATGCCAAAAATAATCATAAAATAACAAATCCAGATATTTACATTTAATACCAATTAATGGGAAAGTAAGATTGTGGGGAAGTGCTTTGTACATTCTCTACACACTATTCAGGAGAGGAGGAGTGTAAAAGAATAAAGCCAATAAGATCTAATCGATGCAATTGATGGTGCTTGAAGACAGAATAAGAAGACATAATAAAAAGACAGAATAAGCAGACATTAAAAGAATACAGAATAAGAAGTCATAATATCAAGAAAGGAAGGGATAGCTAAGACAAAGAAATTACTAAAGTGCGGTTGTGTTATGGTACTGATATTATCAATACTGTTCTCTGTAAATGTTTCAGCCGCTGTCTACACCCAGGAGTAGAAATTTCCGGCAGCAATGCGGTTATATGGCTTATGACATATCTACTTTTACATATACTGGACAAGCAGCCGGGATAAAAACCGGGGGAATTTATAGAATAACGAGTAAAGTCAGCGGTAAAGTACTGGATATTGCTGATAAGTCCTATGTTGCCGGTTCCGTATTACAACAGTGGACCAATTATAAGGGACTTATTATCAGAGCAGGGTGGTAACAAAGGGGAAAGCGGACCAATGGATTTGGACAATAAACCAGGGAAAAATAAACCACCAAAAATAATCCACGGAAAATTTGCCGCTGCAATTAAAAAGAAGGGGGAATTGTATGTTCAAAAAAAGTAAAAAAATAATAAGTGTGGTTATGCTCACACTGATGGCGCTATTCATTACATCCGTACTGCCCGGAAGCGGTAGTTTCCTGACCGAAAGGTTTGGCAGCTATACCGTATCCGCCAGTACCTATTCGGCTTGGGATAGTACTAAAGCTTATGTAGCCGGTGATATGGTGTCCTATAACGGAGCAGATTACAAGGCAAAATGGTGGACCCAGGGAGAGACCCCTGGTATCGCAGCGGTTTGGGAGCTGTTGTCTTCTGATGGCGGAACTTATGAAGCCTGGAATGCAAGCAAAGCTTATACCGGCGGCAGTATGGTAACTTACAACGGAGCTGTTTATAAGGCAAAATGGTGGACCCAGGGAGAAACTCCGGGTACCTCTGCAGTATGGGAACTGGTATCCGAAACCCCTGATACCCCAGAAGTAGCAGACGGAACTTACCGGATAGCAAATAAAGTAAGCGGCAAGGTACTGGACATCACGGACAGTTCAACGTCCGACGGGGCAAAGCTCCGGCAATGGAGTGATTCCTCCGCAGCCAATCAGCAGTTTAAAGTAGAAAAACAGGCAGATGGTTATTACAAAATAACAGCGGTTTATTGCGGGAAAGTTCTGGATGTTCCGGACAGTACCACAACAAACGGTGTACAGCTGCAGCAGTGGACGGATAACGGAACCGATGCCCAGAGGTGGCAGATTAAAAGCACGGGAGATGGTTATTACAAGGTGACGTCTAAAGTGAGTCAACTTGTTATGGATGTAAGAAGCTCCTCCACAGCCGACGGGGCAGCCATACAGCAGTATACGGACAATGGAACCGATGCCCAGAAGTGGTCCTTTCTTCCGGGAACGGAAGACCCCGGTGAACCTGTTACCGGTTTTAAGGTAGTAGGCTATTATCCAAGCTGGCAGCCGGATAAGATAAATACGATCCAGTATAATAATCTTACCCACATTAATTATGCCTTTGCCATTCCTACCAGTGATGCTACCCTGCTGCCCCTGGAAAATGCAGCTGCGGCGGTGCAGATTATTAACCAGGCTCATGGGAAGGGAGTCAAGGTCTTATTGGCGGTAGGAGGATGGTCCTATAATGGTACACCTCTGGAAGCTACCTTTGTGTCGGCTACCAACACCCAGGATAAAATTAAGAAATTTGGAGATGCCATTGTGGCAATGGCAAAACAATACGGATTTGACGGTGTGGACATCGACTGGGAGCACCCCAGAACCGACGGTACCAGCAAGACACAGTATGAAGCCCTGATGGTTTATTTAAAAAGCGAGCTGAATAAAAATAATATGCTGTTAACTGCCGCCGTTTTAAGCGGCGTAACACCGGATGGTGTAGTTTACTGGGATTCCGCCGCACAGACGGATACCGTAATCAATACCGTAGACTGGTTCAATGTTATGGCCTATGACGGTGGTGACGGAGACAGGCATTCTACCTATGATTTTGCTGTAAAATCAGCGGAATACTGGAAGAATACCAGACATATGCCTGCAGAGAAGGTAGTACTTGGAGTACCTTTCTACGGAAGGCCGTCCTGGGCTGCCTACGCAGAAATTCTTGCGGTGAATCCCCAGGCTTACAATACGGATGTTTCCGTCATTAATGGAATGACAGCTTACTATAACGGCATTCCTACCATAAAAAAGAAAACCCAGTGGGCTTGTGAAAATGTGGGCGGAATTATGATTTGGGAATTAAGCCAGGATACAACGGATTCAAGCAAGAGTCTTTTAAATGCAATAGGAGACACGGTACGGGCAAATTTCAGTGATTAAGGCCGGTTAGCTTGAGGCAGGAGCAGTTGCTTATAACATGAAATCAGTTCTTGAATTTAGTATAAAAAATGAGCAGCTGTTTATAACATGGAATCAGCTCTTGTATTTATTAATTAAGAATGAGCAGATTTATGGAGAATGAAATGAAAGGGGTTACATTTATGTTAAAAAAAATGAAAGTATTAAGAAGTATACTATTTGCGTTTGCTCTTGTTATTACAATGCTTCCTTCCGTAGGTGCGAATAAAGCAGAAGCTGCCACCAACTGGAACTTGGTTTGGAGCGATGAGTTTAACGGAAGTACCTTAAATACCTCCATTTGGACGGCAGAAACAGGGACAGGCAGCTCGGGGTGGGGTAATAACGAACTGCAATACTATACCAACCGGGGTGAAAATCTTTCTGTATCCGGTGGAAATCTTGTTATTACAGCCCGAAAAGAATCGTATGGAGGAATGAATTATACATCTGCAAGAATCAAAACCCAGGGCCATTATAACGTTACTTACGGTAAGGTAGAAGCAAGGATTAAGCTTCCTTCCGGCCAGGGGCTATGGCCTGCTTTCTGGATGTTGGGCAGTAATATTACCTCGGTAGGCTGGCCAAAATGCGGTGAAATTGATATTATGGAACGCGTCAACAGTAATTCCAACATCTCCGGAGCCGTACACTGGGAATCCAATGGGCAGGCGGATTACGCGAGGGAATCCGGTTCAATCGATTTCTCCCAGTACCATACCTATTCCATTGAATGGGACTCCAGTTATATTAGGTGGTTTGTGGACGGAACACTGTTTAATGAATTTTACATTCAAAACAATACTGGCGGAACCGAAGAATTTCAGAAGCCACATTTTATTCTGTTAAATCTTGCAGTAGGAGGAAATTGGCCGGGAAGCCCTAACAGCTCCACGCCATTCCCATCACAGATGCTTGTGGATTATGTCAGGGTATACCAGGGTCAGTCTTCCTCATCACCCATAGTAAGCGGAGGAATCTATACTCTGGCTGCCAAGTGCAGCGGAAAGGTGCTGGACGTAGCTGAGGCTTCCAATAACGATGGAGCAAAGATGCATCAATGGACCAACTATAGTGCCAATAACCAGAGATTCCGTATAGACGATATGGGAGGCGGATATTATAAGTTAACTGCCGTACACAGCGGCAAATGCCTTGATGTTCCATACGGAGAAGCTACCACAGGCTTACAGCTTCAGCAGTGTTATGACAACGGAAATGATGCTCAAAGGTGGAAGCTTGTGGAGGTAGGAAACGGCTATTACAAGCTG
>JAEZSL010000060.1 GCA_023443925.1 Bacillota bacterium
GCTGATCAGGATTACCGTCCATCCTTAAAGAAAGCTGGTTTCTTAACCAGAGATCCAAGAATGAAGGAAAGAAAGAAGTACGGCTTAAAAGCAGCTCGTCGTGCTCCTCAGTTCTCAAAGAGATAATAAGAATAATAATGAAAGCCTTGAAATCACAGTGTTTCAAGGCTTTTTTTGCCGTTTATAATTATGATTTTATTGTGATTTTGTGAGATGAATTATCTTGCCATAAGCTGCTTCAAAAGCAATTTCCGTCTGTTCAAATATAGGTAATGAATTTATATTTGCGTGTCTAATGAATCATTAATTAACTTTATAATTATAATGAAATGTGCTATCCTAATAATGAGAATTAATGTTGCTTTAATAATCTAATTGATTCGGCTGACTTTGAGAAAATATTTCTAAAGTGGCGTTGATAAAATGTATAACAAGGTTTATAATAACAATGGCAAAATTAAAAAATGAGGCTGCTTTGATGAAGATTAGTTATGATATTTGAAAGCACAAAATCACAGGATTTCGTATTATAATCCAAACATCTCAGGGCATTATTCTTGGGATGTTTTTGCATTACTAGAAAGAAAGTGTAGAAGAGGTAAAATGGAACCATATTATTATAGTCAGATGAATAAACAACAGCAAAGAATTTATCAGCTTATTAAGAATGGCCTGGAGTCGTTCTCACAGAGTTTTGATGTTCAAAGAATCGATGGAGCAGAGCTGAGTGATATATTTTATAAGCTAAGATTGGATTGTCCGGAGATATTTTATGCTTCGACATTTCGTTATTCTTTCTACGAGGATTCCACGCTGGTAAAGATAAAGCCGGTATATTTGTTTGAAAAGAATAAAATCAGAGAGCATCAGTTAGCAATGAGAGCCAGGGTAGAGAAGCTTGCCCGGGTTGTAAAGGATAAAAGTGACTTGGAAAAGGAGCTTTATATTCATAATTTTATCTGCGAGAATGTGACTTATGATAAGCTGAAGAAGCAATACTCACATGAAATACTTGGCCCATTGGGCCAGGGAGTCGGTGTCTGTGAAGGAATCGCGAAATCTGTGAAAATACTATGTGATCAGTTATCTATTCCTTGTATTGTTGTTATTTCTGAAAATAATCCGGATAAGCGCATCAAATATCGTCATGCGTGGAATGTAATTCGAATTAATGGAGTATGGTATCATCTGGATGCTACTTTTAATAATTCATTAGGAAAAAAAGAAGTGAGATATGATTATTTTAATTTGGATGATAAGAGCATTTTCAAGGATCACGAGCCTGTGATATACAAAATTCCTGCGTGCAACGATGGAGATCATTTTTATTATAAAGAGAAGAAGCTTTCATTTACCAAGCTGGAGGATGTAGTAAAACGCTGCCAACAGGCAATCAAAAAAGGGAAGGTCCTAACTTTCCATTGGAGAGGTGGTTATCTCACAAAAGCTGTCATAGAAGAATTGCTGCATCTCATAGCTGAGGCAGCCAATGAAAAGAGCAGGCATAGTCAGGTTTCAATAAACTGGCTACAGGCAGTCATCCGTGTGAGGTTCATTCAGGAGCAGATGGAAAATTCAGTGAAGATGGAAGATGCGTACGAAGAGGAGAATAATATTACACCGGAAGTGTAGAATGTGAATTTATATAAATATAGATTTTAAAGGAGTAAATGGATAATGATTATGAAGAAATTTTAAAATCAGAAGACATATGATGGAGCTATTAAGAGGTAAAAAGTTAATAAAAAGAAAACATGATTAGGGCCGTTGATTTAAATATATAGTCCCTAAGAAAGGTATGTTTACAGACATGGGAACAATTGAATGTAAATACTGCGATACTAAAATTACGTATCAGCCATCCGCCAATTTTATAGTTTTTTGCCCTAAATGTAAGCGCAATGTATTTTTAGAATGTGAGTATGGGTATGGTCCGGTAACACCATGCGATATACTTTTAGGTGATGAAAAAATCGGAACCGTTAATGTCAATGAGAAGCACAAATATTATCTGGATTATAAGTCAGAAAAAATCATGCTAGATAAAACGTATTTGGAGGCATTACATGAGGCATCAGAAATAGTGAAAGAATCATTAGAGGTTAATTATGAGAGAATCGAAGAAAACAACAAAAGAACTGACTGATGACATGCTTTCTAAAGATCAAAAATATAAGTAATTATGTTGATTATTACTTGGTGAGGTGTAATCAATGCAAAATGAAATATAAGGTTGAAGAGCGAGAATACCACTCTACTTGGTGGACTTGGGTTCACTGTGGAACCGAATTTTCATAAATCATAAAAAATTCCAAAGCAATATGGAGAAGTGTGACATACTGATGTCACACTTCTTTTGCTATATTTGTCTTTAAGGAGGGAATATGGATAGCAAAATAATTATTACGATAGAAGAAGCAAGAAGTTTTATGGTAAATTACCATAATCTGAACCAAGCAAGAGCTTTAAGTGGTATGGATGGGGTGGTACAGTGTTTTCGGCAAATTAAAAGTATACAATATGATCCGCTTGATGTCGTCGGTAGAAATGCAGATTTGGTTTTGCAAGCCCGGGTGAGCGGATATGAGCCAAGTATGTTATTTGATTTACTTTATCAAAGGCATGAATTGGTTGATGGGTTTGATAAAGAGATGTGTATATATGCGGCAAATGAATTTAAATATATTGAAAGAATAAGAAGAGCGAGTGGTGAGAGGACAAAAGGTACACTGGCATATAGAGGACAGTCAGAAGCACTGAATGTGCTGGATGAGGTAAGAGAATATGTTAAACAGTATGGTCTGACCGGTAGTAAGGATATAGCAATAGGCGATAACAGGGGAAGTAGATGGGGGCATAAAAAACTTTCGAGTGCTGCGCTGGATTATCTCTATTGTATTGGAGAATTAAGTGTGAAAGAAAAACGAGGTGTGCACAAATATTATGATTTTACTGAAAATGTATTACCAAAGGAGATATTAACCAGGGAAGACTTTAAAAGTGAGGAAGAATTTTTAACGTGGTATATCAAACGCAGAATACAAAGCGTAGGGTTATTATGGAACAAAAGAGGCGGTGCATGGCAGGGACATTTCTTATCCGATATAAAACTGAGGCAGAAAGTACTGGATCAATTGGTTTATAAAGGTGAAGTACGGATGATTTATGTTGAGGGAATTGATTGGCCATTCTATATGGCTTGTGAGGATGAACATTTTTTCAATATAAATATGAACAAGTGGCAGGTAAAGTTTTTAGCTCCACTAGATAATATACTATGGGATCGAGAGATGGCGAACAGAATATTTAATTTTGACTATCGATGGGAAGTCTATACCCCGGTTAATAAACGTAAATACGGATACTATGTTCTACCAGTTCTATATGGAAATCAAATAATTGCAAGGTTCGAACCGGAAAAATGTAAGAAAGATGAGTCTTTTACTATTAAGAACTGGTGGTGGGAGAACAACATTACTATCACGGATGATATACTGGAACGAATACAAAATTCAATACAGGACTTTGCGAGGTATTTATCCGTACCGTGTTTGGATTCATATACCAATATCATAATATAGGTAATTGCATACGATATATTTTTTCGAATATACCATATAGTTATACGAATTTAACAGCTTTAGTTCCATAGAGATAAGTTTCAGTTCTGAACTTGTATTTACTGTATAGTATGTAGATGCAATATTGGTGTTTCGCAATTACTGATATATGATAATAAAGGGAGGAGAGAGTTATGAGCAGTATTATTCGAACAAATGTTAACGAAGAGTATGCCTACTCGGAAATCGTGGAGGCCGGTGATTTTGTATTTCTTAGCTTTTGTGTAGGAAATGTAGGTGCCTCAGTCGAAAAACAGGTTCATGGCGCACTGAATGATATGGAGAGTCGATTAAAAAAATTAGATTTAACTTTACATAGTGTGGTAAAGATGGATGTTTTATTAAAGGATGTCTGGAATATCCCAACTATGGAAAAGGTGTTTAAAGAGCGCTTTGGCGGCATATACCCGGCAAGAAAGACCATACAGACAGAGTTTGCCCATATCGGGGGGCCGGATGGACTGCATGTTCAGATTGATGCAATTGCATACAAAAAATAGTGGAAAAACAAGATAGCCTCAGGCAATGATTTAATAACCTGGGGCTATTGCTCAATGATTTGCCAGATATGAGATAGGGAATGAAATTGATCTTAACATATGCTAGAATTTATTATGATCTTGCAAATAAAAGTCAAAGACTAAATAGGGTGATAATATATGAAGTATGTAAATGGGGTAGACGTTCTGCCAGAAAATTTGCTAAATGAGATTAGAGAGTATGTTGAAGGGGTATACATCTATATCCCGAAAAGTAATTTAAAAAAGAATAAGTGGGGTGAAAATACGAACTACCGCCGTGAAATGGAGCTAAGAAATCTGCATATTTATGATAAATATCTTGAAGGTGCAGATGGGGCAGCTTTAGCAGAAGGTTATCATTTATCAATTAAAAGTATCAGAAGAATAATATTATCGCAAAAAAGAAAAATGGAGCCAGTGACAACTGTGATTAAAGAAATATTGAAAGAATGGAATTTGGAGCATCCGCCGGTACAAATCTATCATTCTGCCTGGAGTATCAATGATCAGTATGTGATAAAGGAATATAGTGATCATAATACTTTAAAAAGAAATCTTGAAATGTTTAAAATTCTCCATAAAACAGGAATTCCGGTACCAGAAATTATCCCGCTACCGGGTGGGGAAGAGTATTTTGAACAAGACGATAAAATGTATCTGATTACAACAAAACTGAAAGGGAAAAACATAATTAATGTGAATCGCTGTAATGAAACCTGGTTTTTTGATTTTGGTACTATTTTAGCCAGACTTCACATTGCATTTCAAGAATGCGAAAAAACAATAAGTTATTGGAACAATAGTTTGTTAGAAGAGATGAATAGCTGGGTGAGCAGAAATCTGAATCAATTCCGTCCTGAATATTTGAATCACTATGAAGCAAAAAAAGCTGTTTCAGAGTTAGCACAAGTATACCATGAATTACCGAAGCAGTTAATACACCGGGATGTACATTTGGGAAATTTTCTATTTGATAATCAAAATTTTTCGGGATATATTGATTTTGATTTAAGCCAGAGTAATATAAGAATCTTTGATGTATGCTATTTTTTATTGGGAATTCTCCTGGAAGAAGATAATAACCGGGTTGAAGCAAAACGGTGGTATATAATTGTACGGCAGGTAATTGAAGGATATGATTCGCTCATGATGTTAAGTCATATTGAAAAGCAAGCGATTCCCTGTGTAATGGAGAATATCGAATTACTGTTTACGGCATATTTTCTGGGGATAGGTGATGAAAAATTAGCAAAAGATTCTGCTGATTTGTTTTGGTTTGTTCGTGAAAATGAAGACAAAATATTGGCTGCAATTATGAAATGATAGAATATAACTACCATGGCAGGTTATTTCGATTTAAAACAGATAAAACAAGCAGTCAAAAAAAACTATCCAGAAAATACGGAAAATAGTTATATAATTGATAATACGGATCGTTAATCTTTATTTAGCAAGGCAGCTTGTAGATAGGTGAATGGTTCCTTCCTGTTTTAAGTATTTAGTAGTTAACTATAAAATAACCGTCCAAACCTTAATTAAAGGAAGGACGGCTATTATTTATGTTTGCTGTCTTTTCTATAAATTTAGATAATGGCAGCGGTTGAGGGTTCTTAGTCAAGTATAACAAATAAAAACAAAGATTATAAACTTAGATGGTCAATCAAACATAAGTAAAAATAGATGATACATAAATGAAAAAACAAGACAGAGAAAATGGTGTGTATTACCATTAAAATGTTTCAGTTGACAAATACAAATCATTTGATATAATTAAATCATAAGTAGTAAGTAGTAAGTAGTAAGTAGTAAGTAGTAAGTAGTAAGTAGTAAACGACGAGATATATAGCCAGTAGTAATAAAATTAATAATTGGAGGTTATAGTGCGTATGAATACTTTATCGATTAGTCAACAATATCTTTTATGCACCTTTAACGAAAAAGGAAAAATGCCTAGTTTAAGCATTGAATATTCTGTCTGTCTTTTGGCAGGAGGCTTGATCGATCTCATCTATGCGAAAAGTCTTGAGATAGATGATAAGAAAAAACTTTTAATTATAGGAGAATTAGACCCGGAACTAAAGCATTTGCGTTCCTTGTACAATTTTATAAAACATTCAAAACCGATGAAAGTTGAAGATTTAGCTTCAGAGTATGTTTTTTCATTGTTAAGTAAACAGTTAAATTTACTAATAGAAGAGATCGGTTCATCCTTGGCTGAACAGGAATATGTTGTTACAAACATTGGCGGATTTTTGGGAAAGACAACTTATTATATGCCACGGAAAGAAGTTGTTGATAAGATTGTAGAAAGTATACGTGCTGAATTATTAGAAACCGGACCGGTATCTGAGGATATGATTGCACTGGTTAGCTTGCTCGCGAAAAGCGGTCAGCTTAATAAGTTCTTTTCAAAATATGAAAATGATCAGTTGAAAGTTCGTATAAAAGAAATGATGGACGATGCCTCTTATGTATTAGTAAAGGAAATGGTTGATTATATAGATTTCATGATGGTTATACTTACTTTACCCAAATAAGGAGCCGTATTATGGGAAGACAACGTAGTTTTGAGGTGATTGAAAATTCAGAATATGTAACAATTGGGGAGCTTGTCCGGTTAACGGATACAAGATACAGTACTCTCAAATTTTATACAGAAGAAGGTATGCTGCCATTTGTACAGTCTGAAGAAAATCTAACCAGAAGATATAAACGGATTGAAAGCATAAAACGGATTGAGTTTATTAAATCCTTGAGAAATGACGGTAATACTATTCCTCAAATTAAAAACATTATCAAGACATTATAAAAGTCCGGATGGGAGAAAAACCTGGGTATTTAGTTTCCCAGGTTTCTTCTTTTATTACCGGATATTTATGAACTCAGTTTAATTCCGCAAAATATTTAATGGTTCTTACCATCTGGCTGCAATAGGAATTTTCATTATCATACCAGGAAACAACTTTTACTAAGGTTTTTTCATCCGGAAGTGAAGTGACTTTAGTCTGGGTGGCATCAAATAAGGAGCCATAGGTGATACCGATGATATCGGAAGATACCAGTTCTTCTTCCGTATATCCGTAGGAATCAGAAGTGGCTGCTTTCATGGCGGCATTCACGGCCTCGATGGTTACGGGTTTGTTAACGACAGCTACTAATTCGGTAACAGACCCGGTTTTCACAGGTACACGCTGGGAAACGCCGTCTAATTTACCTTCCAGTTCCGGGATGGCCAAACCGATTGCTTTTGCAGCACCGGAAGAAGTAGGCACAATATTTACGGCTGCCGCACGGGCTCTCCTTAAATCCCCCTTTGGATGAGGTCCGTCAAGGGTCATCTGATCCCCGGTATAAGCGTGGATGGTGGTCATGAATCCTTTTTCGATGGGAGCCAGTTTATTCAGCGTATCAGCCATAGGTGCCAGGCAGTTGGTGGTGCAGGAAGCGGCAGAAATGATGGTATCTTCTTTCGTTAAGGTGTGTTCATTCACACCGTAAACAATAGTCGGCAAGTCATTACCCGCCGGTGCGGAGATAACCACCTTCTTGGCACCGGCTGCAATATGAGCCGCTGCTTTGGCTTTTGATGTAAAGAAACCGGTACATTCCAATACAACATCTACATCCAGTTCACCCCAGGGTAGCTCCTTGGGATCTCTTTGTGCATAGATTTGAATCTCTTTGCCGTCCACAAGAATAGAACTTTCTTTTGCCTCGACTTTATCTGCCAGGGCATATCTTCCCTGGCCGGAATCGTATTTTAATAAGTGGGCTAACATTTTGGGATTGGTTAAGTCATTAATTGCAACGACTTCGTAGCCTTCTGCAGAAAACATTTGTCTGAATGCAAGACGTCCGATACGCCCAAAACCGTTAATTGCTACTTTTACTGCCATGATTCATTCCTCCTGATTTGATTTATTATTTGAAGTGTCGTATGGCAATACCGCGCAGAATAAGGAGATGTCCGGATAAGGATCTTGTGATACCGGTTTTACGCCTATTGCCAAAACAAGTAATATAAATTAATATTATATATTGTTATTACGTTTTTATTATATCTTTGGTTTTTTTGTGTTACAATGTTATATGTGAATCAATGCACTATACTATCTGTCAGGAGGAGTGTATTATGCCGCAATTTGACCGTCATAAAAAACGAACTTTAAATATTGAATTTATTGCAGCCGAAGATTTTAGCCAGATGCCCTACCCGGAACGGTATACGCTGATCTTTGTGACGGCTGGATATATAAAAGGAATCTTAAATCAACGCCCTATTAAAATATCCGCACCCGGGATTCTTTGCTTATACATGGATGATACGCTGGAAATTCTTGAAAAGGATAATATAGCCGCACAGTCCTTTTGTTTTCATCCGGATTTTTTAAAATCGAACCGGATTTCAGAAACCCCGGACACGATCTCAAACGATCTGAGGATTAAGACCGGGCTTTCACTTTTTCATAGAGATGGTACACATAATGGTGTTCCTTTTGTATCCGAGAATGCCTATCCAAAGTTATTCGAATGGTTTTTTATCCTTGGAACAGAAGTCTATGCCCAAAGTGATGCGCTCTGGGCTTGCAGAATTAAGAAATATTTGATACAGATACTTGGGATGCTGGAGGATCTGGGAAGAAGAACCGAACAGTCACCGGTGGAGCTGGTATTAGAATATATATTTACAAACTATTCGCAGAAAATAATTCTGGAGGATTTAACGAATTGTGCACACCTAAACCGTGTGTCTCTTAATAAGCTGTTTCAGGAACGGTGCGGCAGTACGGCAATGGGTTATTTACTGCAGTATCGGTTAAAGGTAGCGGGAGATCTGCTGACACATACCAATATGAGCCTGAATGAAATTGCACGAGCCACCGGATTTGAATATGATACTTATTTTATAAAACAATTTACAGCAAAAATAGGGATGTCTCCTGGTAACTACCGGAACACTACCAGAGAACATGCTGCTTTGGTATAGAGTTTTAAATAACGGAGGACGAAATCAACTATAGCAGAGTGGTGTAATTAGCAATTCCAGGATGGATAAATGGATTCTATTATGTAAATTTGTTTGAATGTCTAATCAATATACTATAAGCTGCATTTAATCAGCTGATACATGAGAAGGAGAAATGCTACGATGAAGAGAAATTGCAGCCTGAATGATATATCGGACGGTAATCTGTACGGTTTAAATGATCTGGTGGAATTAAACTGCAACGGCTGCCAAGGGAGCGCAGCCTGTTGTCATGGAATGGGAGCTTCCATTATATTAGATCCCTATGATATATACCGGTTAACCACCGGTCTTAAACTTACCTTTGAGCAGCTGCTTTTGGATAAAATAGAGCTTAATATTGTAGCTGGTATCATTCTGCCCAATCTGAAAATGACAGGTGCAGCAGAGAGCTGCGCGTTTCTGAACCAACAGGGCAGGTGCGCTATCCATGCATGCAGACCTGGGATCTGCCGTATCTTTCCCCTGGGAAGGTATTATGAGAATCACGGTTTTAAATATTTTTTGCAGATCAATGAATGTCTGAATAATATTTCCACGAAACGGAAAATCAGCAAGTGGATTGATACGGTGAATTTAGAGAGAAATGAAGCATTTTTAACTGAATGGCATTATTTTTTAAATGATGTGGAAGGTAAGATAAAAAGCTCACAGGATGAGAAATTGATTAAGAATATTAATATGTACATTTTACAGAATTTCTATGTTAATAATTACGCATTTAGCAAGGATTTTTATATAGATTTTAATTTAAAATTAAATGAAGCAAGAGGTGTTATTAATAATAGCTTTTAATATAAAAAGGATAGTATATGTAGGCTGTACCAAGTTCTAGCCATTTGACATTCATATAAGCATATGATAGTATGAAATTATATTACAATATATTACAAGCACTTCTAAATATAGAAGAAATTAATCTGATCAAACAGTTCATATACTTATTATAACTAAAATATTCATATAATTGAATATTTTATTAAATCCTCTCCTTCTTGTATACAATAGATAGGAGGGGATTAATAATATAACATTTGTATTTGAATGTTTTAATAAAATTGCTACTAGAAAAGTAAAGACGTATTTATATAAATAAATAATAAGAATGGAGGGCTTTAATATGGGGAAAATAGAAGGTATTGCGATTAAAAACTATGGTTCATTAAAGGAAATAGTCTTAGGAAAAACTTTCTCTCATCAAAGATCAAAACCATTAGGCAATATGATAACAATAATTGGACCAAGTGGTAATGGTAAAAGTACTATAGCAGATGCTTTTGGTTTTATTGCGGATTGCTTGGAAGTAGGCGTAGAAGCGGCTTGTGACTCGGGAAATAGAGGAGGGTATGAGCAAATAAAATCGCAAAATTCGAAAGAACCAATTAGTTTTGAACTTTATTATAGAGAAGCGAACAATACTCGACCAATAACCTATGAATTAACAATTGATTTAGATAAATCTAACCGTCCATATGTAAAAGAAGAACGACTAAGACAAAGAGTTGAAGATAGGGGATGGCCAAAATCTTTTCTATATTTACAAAATGGTAATGGATATGCTTTTGAAGGTAATAAAGGTGGACAAGATGATGAAACGGGAGTAGTAGATGGCAATAAAATCCCTGTTACCCTAGTTGACAATAGAAAATTAGGAATTGCAACATTAGGTGCTATGAAGCAGTATACAAGAATTGAAAAGTTTTTGAATTTTTTAAAGAGCTGGTATTTATGTTATTTTACACCTGATGCGGCACGAAGAATACAAACGGCAGCTCCTCAGCCCTATCTGGATCGTATTGGAAGTAATTTAAATAATGTTGCACAATATATGTATAGAGAAAACAAAACCGATTTTATGAAGACATTAAAAGATATACAGGACAAGATACCCGGTATCGAAAAAATTGAACCTCTTAAAATGCCCAATGGACAAATGGTTTTACAATTTTGGGAGAAAGGATTTAACGAACCCTTTTTTTCACAGAAGATGTCTGATGGGACACTCAAATTATTTGCATATTATTTATTATTGCATGAAAGAAATCCTCGACAATTGGTTTTTATCGAAGAACCTGAAAATGGTTTATATCATCATTATTTAGCATCTTTAGCTGAAGAAATGAGGAAAAATGTTGGGTCAGGTTATAGTAAGCAACTTTTTGTAACAACACATAGCCCGTTTTTTGTTAATGCATTGCCACCAGAAGATGTATGGGTTCTAAGAAAAGAAGTAGATGGTTATTCGGTTGCAAATCGTGCATCAGAATATCAATTTGTTAAAAATCTTACGGATGAAGGTGTACCAGTTGGGGATTTATGGTATAATAAATACTTTGGATAAGGAGAAAAAACTAAGTGCATTTTCAATTTTTAATAGAAGATTATTCTGGTGAAGTTTTTATCAGACATGTAATGGATAAATTAATATACCAATATAATAACATAACTTATGACTGCAAAGCATTTAGAGGTTTAGGGGGATTCAAAATATCTGGTGATGTTAATAAGGTCAAAACTGACAAACTCTTAAATGATTTATCTATATATTTACGTGGATTTGATAAAAACTTACAAGGAATAAAAGCAGCAATAATAATTGTGCTTGATAATGACAAAAGGGATACTGTAAAATTTAGAAATGCATTAGAAGCTCAAGCACAGTTGGCTATGATTTCTACGGATTATATTTTTTGTATAGCTGTAGAAGAAGTAGAAGCTTGGTTATTGGGGGATAGAGAAGCATTACAGTCAGCATATCCTGATATTCGTCTGGGCTTATTAAAAGATTATATACAAGACAGTATATGTGAACCTGGAACATGGGAGATGTTAGCTAATTCGGTATATAAAGGCGGTCTGAAGAGGTTTAAAAAAGATTGCCCTACATATAGAGAAGTTGGAAAATACAAAGCTGAATGGGCAAATAAAGTAGGCGAATACATTGATATAGATAGAAATATATCTCCAAGTTTTCAAGCATTTATAGAAGAGTTAAGGAAACGTCTTAAGATTGCATAGAACTAAATTAGATTACCATTTTTTCTTAGAATAAGTTGACAAGAAAAGCTCTTTATGATAGGATAAACAAAATTTCATAATATAAAGGCAATGAAGAGATAAGTAGATAATGAGATAGGTCACAGAGAGCCTCGGCTGGTGGGATGAGGTACGTAAGGCATTATTGAAATAAAGCCTCGGAGCCTCGTACCGAAGCATATATATGCTGAGGCTGCGATGGGAGCGCCCATTACAGCGCCAGGGTATCCGTATTGTAAAGAAATAATACGTGTACCTGTAGAGGTCCATGTTGTGAGATATGGATGAAACAGGGTGGTAACACGAAGCATATGCTCTCGTCCTTGAATAAAATCAAGGAAGGGGGCTTTTTTTATACCATTTTTGTACCATAAAATAAATTGCGGACACAGACATAAATAAACAAACAAATACGATTTGTGGAGTATATTAGTAAAAAACCAGAAAACGGAGCGAGATAAAAATAATTTTTAGTGCAACCCAGCCGGTGGTAAGAAGGTGGTTGTTAAAAATTATAAGAGTATCATTTCTCAGTTGCAATTACAATTCACATGAAAGGAGAGATATAGCGGAGTTTAACAATGGTTCCGTTATACAGATATTATATGGAAATAACCCTGGAACAAATCAGAAATAATAAATTAGAAAGAATATCCGAAAGAACCAAGCCCTACCCGGAACGATTTGAAATTACACACGAATTAAGTGAATTATCCGGTATGCCGGATGGCACGGAAGGCATCAGGGCTGCGGGCAGAATTACATTCATCCGTAAAATAGGCAGGTTAAGTTTTATAACCCTGTCGGATATAAACGGTCGAATGCAGGCAGCAATCAAAAGAGATGTAGTTGGCGATGATGAATATGACTTTTTTGGTAAGTGTTTTGATATTGGAGATTTTATGGGGGTTCAGGGCGAATTATTTACAACCCGGACCGGAGAAAAAACAATTCGGATAAGTGAATTTTGGTTTCTGGGAAAGGCTTTAAAACCCTTACCGGAAAAGTTTCACGGAATCAGCAATATGGACAGCTGCTACCGGCAGAGATATCTGGATTTGATTATGAATGAAACCACCAGGAACCGGTTTCTAATTAAATTTAACTTAATTAAGGAAATTCGCCGTTTTCTGGAGGACAGCGGATATGTGGAGATAGAAACACCGGTTTTAATTAACAAGCCCTCAGGCGCTCTGGCCAGGCCATTTATTTCCCATCATAATGCGCTGGATATAGACGTCTATCTGCGGATTGCCCCCGAAACTTACTTAAAGCGGTCAGTCGTAGGAGGTTTTACAAAAGTGTTTGAATTTGCCCGCTGTTTTCGAAATGAAGGGGTGGACTCCACCCATTTGCAGGATTTCACCATGCTGGAGTGCTATCACGCATATTTTAATTACAGGGATAACATGAAGTTTACCCAGAAAATGTTATGCCATGGAGTTAATAAAATATTTGGGACGTCCGTAATAAAAATCGGAGAGAGGGAAATCGATTTTTCTGTGCAATGGCCGGAAGTTTCATTTCGGGAACTGATTATAAAGGACTGTGAAATTGATATTGATCTCTTCCGTACAGCAGATGAGTTAAGAGATGAAATCAGCAGGAGAGGGATTACGCTGGAATCGGAAACGGATATTAAAATGTTAGGCCGCGGTAACCTGATTGATCTGCTTTACAAAAAAGTAAGCCGGCCCCATATGATTGAACCGGTCTTTTTAACCGGACATCCCATTGAATTATCTCCTTTAGCCAGAGCGAATGACCATGACCCGGAAGTGACTGACCGTTTTCAGCTGGTAATAGACGGAGTAGAAGTGATAAATGCTTATTCCGAGCTGACGGACCCGAGGGAGCAGGCAAAGCGGTTACGGGAGCAGGCTGATTTAAATGCAGGAGGAGATGAGGATGCCATGGTAATGGATAAAGATTATATAACCGCCATGGAATACGGCATGCCCCCTGTTTCCGGATGGGGCATGGGAATTGACCGTTTATTACAGGTACTGCTTGGTACACAGAATATCAAAGATACCGTGCTGTTCCCTGTTATGAGGCCGCTGGAGTAAAGCTGATAGACTGGCGGACAGACTCCTTAAGCCGGAAAGAATAATATAGCAGAGGGGATAAGATACTTGCAATAAACACTGGATAGGTGCGGATATGGTTACGGAAGGAGATAACTCTCAGTTCGTACTATATCCAGGCACCATCCATTGTAATAATCTGACCGTTAATATAATCATTTCCGGTGGCCAGCTGATACACAAATGCAGCCACTTCCTCCGTCTTTCCAAGACGGTTTGCAGGGATATCTTCAATAAGAGCGGCTACTTCCTCCTCGCTTAAAAAATGGTTCATCCGGGTATCTATGGCTCCGCAGGCTACGGCATTTACCTGGATGTTACTTGGGGCCAGCTCTTTAGCCAGTGCCCTGGTTAATGCATCAAGTCCGCCTTTGGAAGCAGAGTATGCAACCTCACAGGAAGCGCCTGCACTTCCCCAGACCGAGGAGATGTTAATGATCTTTCCGGCTTTTCTGGAGATCATATCGGGTACAACCAGCCTGGAACAGTTAAAGGCGGAGGTCAGGTTAGTATTTATGATTTCATTCCACTTCGCTATATCCATATCGGTAAACAGTCCAATATGGGAAATGCCGGCATTATTAACCAGAACGTCAATGGTTCCAAACTGTGCCCTGACCTTTGAAACCAAATCCTCTGCCGTTACATAGTCCCCCACGTTACCGACATATGCCATGCAGGAAACCGGATACCTTTCAATTTCTTCCTTCACATGCAATAATTCTTGTTCTTGTTTGGAACAATTAATAATTACATTAAAACCTTCCCTGGCAAATCTTAAAGCGATGGCTTTTCCGATTCCTCTGGAAGAACCGGTAACTAATACGGTTTTTGAATTCATATTAAACTCCAATCTGTGCGCTTAGGCGCACGTGCAAAGCACGATGCTGAAAGAACTGTATATTATTTATTAATCTAACACCCATGCATTCCTAAAGCCTGCTGGCGGTGCTGACAAAGTAAGAAGTGTAAATGTATTTTATACCAGATTAACTTACATCCCTGCCTTGTTTGGTATCAACCGAGAAGAATAGCATCTTATGCCATTCATCCAATGACCCGTATGTCCTTAGCGGGACTATTCACAGTAACGCCAAGCTGGCTTGCATGTGATTCATCTAATTTAGGTATGAATAGGATTGGGAATAATTGTTATATAGATTATTCCCAATCCTAACGTATCAATAAACGATTTTATTATAACACAATCAGTTATTGAAGCAAATAGACAGGATTATCCTAATATACCAAAGTGGATAATCTGAAAATGGTTGAACGACGTTATAATCCAGTAAGAAACTTTGTTTAAAACTTTACAAGCTATAAACTGAGACCAGTTTTTGAGTTAATTCAATTTACCTATCATATATAGAAGGAAGTCATTTCACGCTATACCAGCCCAGCAAAAAATGATATAATTTAATTTAAGAACAGCTGACCAGGAGAGCTATAACCTCCCCGGTAAGAAGGATGGAGTGACTATATGAAAGAAAACGAAATCAATACAAATACTATAGATGAGAAAATCAATCGGCCATTTGAAAGTCATTTTAACCAGCCGGATAAAGACGGTATGGAAGAAGACACCCAATTACAGTCCACCACACCAATAAGAGCTGAATTCGGTAGGCTGGATGATGAAAATGAATCGGATAAAGAATGGGAAATACTCTATGCAAAAAAACAGAGAGTTTTAAGGGATAAGAGAAAGAAAAAATGGCTTGGGGCATTTATTGCTGTATTGGCTGTGGTACTAATATTAATAACCGGCAGTTATGTAAAGGATAAGCAGGAAAGAGAACGTCTTGAAGCGGAAAAACAAGAGTATCTTCAGCTGCTGTATGTCCAGTGTGTACTGAGTACAAGTGCGCTTAATGATATTGAACTGGTGAAGACAGGCCTGGGACATTATGAATTATTTGTAAATGCTTTAAATGATATAATAAAGCTCAACAATTCCAGAAGTAATATGGACTTAATTATACCCGGCTTTTCTGCCTTTGATATGACAGTGGAGCAAATATATCAAAATCTGGTCTACGGGCAGGCTTCCTATTTCTACGAGGCGTTTGATGCGGATGAAGCTTTATCGGAGGAGGAGATAAATTATCTGACGAATCTTCGCAGTGATTTTCTGACAATGAGAGAAACCATATATCCGGACAGCCATTTCCATAATATGAACGGAGAAGAAATAAGCCGCATGTTTACGGAAATTGTTAAGAAATACCAGACCAACAGTAATATTCGAACATTTTCTGATAAATACAGAAGAAATTAGTTATGCTATGATCTCAACATGGCTATAATACCAACTGAAAGTATTTATTTTTTAACCTGTTAGACCCGGTTATGGAGCCCTGTACAGCTTGTCTTTCCGGGAATTCTCTGATATACTGTTAACTGGAATGTACTGTATTTTTATGTAAATACAGGAAGTGCCCGTAATGGTTCCGTAAGTGATTTAGAACGGATACCAAATCTATTAGAAAAGGCGAACAGAAAATGGAAAGACTAATTAAAAAATCGAAAGCAGGCCACTATATTCTGATTATAGTGGGGACATTATTAATGGCTGCATCCGTTAATCTGGTATATGATCCCCTTGATATGGTAACCGGAGGGGTAACCGGTCTGGCAATTGTTATTAAAAAAGTGACCGGCATATGGATTGAAGGGGGGGTGCCCATCTGGCTGACCAACCTCTTGCTTAATGTGCCATTATTTATAGCTGCATGGCTTGTTCGGGGCAGGACATTTTTAAAAAATACTTTCTTTGCGACAATCAGTTTGACCATTGCTTTATATATTGTACCCACTTTTGATATTGTTTACCAGGATTACCTGCTGGCGGCAGTCTTTGGCGGCGTACTGGGAGGTGCAGGCTTAGGTCTGGTTTTTGTGACGTTATCCTCTACCGGTGGAACCGATCTTCTGGCCATGGTAATTCATAAATATAAGCCCTACTACACCGTGCCCCAGATACTGACCATAATTGACGGTCTCATTGTATTGGCTGGTGTTATCAGCTTTGGACTGACCAAAGCGCTTTATGCCATCATCGCTGTTTATATTACCGCAAAAATTTCAGACAGCATACTGGAAGGTTTAAAATTTGCCAAAATGGCCTATATTATTTCGGATTATTATGATGAAATCGCCCAGTTGATTTTAAAAGATCTGGACAGGGGAGTAACCGGAATATCCGCTACCGGAATGTATTCCAACAAAGATAAAAAAATGCTTTTCTGCGTGGTGTCCAAGAAAGAAATCGTGGAATTAACCGATATTGTAGCACAGATCGATCCGAAAGCATTTATCATTGTAAGTGACGTAAGAGAGGTTATGGGCGAGGGATTTAGAGAATATAGACAGTAAAAATAAAGAAAAACTGAGGAAAAATCGGTAAAAATACTTATTTTAAGATTGAATATACAAATTATACAAATAGGCAAAAATTTATTTGGTTAACCTGGATATGGCTTTCACTGTGCTAATAGTGTATTATTAGTCATATAGTAATAGTACAAGGTAATGTACTCAAAAAGATATAAAATTCAGGGAGGAAATGAGAAATGGCAAGTTTATCTTTAAAAAATATTAACAAGACATATCCTAATGGTTTTGTAGCTGTTAAAGATTTTAATCTCGAAATAGCAGATAAGGAGTTCATCATCTTTGTAGGACCGTCTGGCTGCGGTAAATCAACAACTCTTCGTATGATTGCAGGTCTGGAGGAAATTTCCGCAGGAGAATTATGGATCGGTGATAAATTGGTTAACGATATTGAGCCGAAAGACAGAGATATTGCGATGGTATTCCAAAACTATGCTTTATATCCTCATATGTCAGTTTATGATAACATGGCATTTGGTCTTAAGTTAAGAAAAACACCAAAGGATCAGATAGATAAATTAGTACGTGAAGCAGCTAAAGTTCTTGATATTGAACATCTCTTAGACCGTAAACCTAAGGCTTTATCCGGTGGTCAGAGACAGCGTGTTGCTATAGGCCGTGCAATTGTACGTAATCCTAAGGTATTCCTTTTAGATGAACCTTTATCAAACCTGGATGCTAAATTAAGAGTACAGATGCGTATCGAACTTTCCAAGTTACATCAGGTTTTACAGACTACTTTCGTATATGTAACACATGACCAGACAGAAGCTATGACTCTTGGTACCAGGATTGTTGTTATGAAAGACGGTGTTGTTCAACAGGTAGACTCACCTCAAAACCTTTATAACATGCCTAACAACTTATTTGTTGCCGGTTTCATTGGTTCTCCTCAGATGAACATGATTGAAACAAAGGTTGTTAAATCCGGTTCTGACGTATCCTTAGTATTTGGATCTAACTCCATCAAAGTTCCTGAAGCTAGAGCCAAGAAGTTAATTGATGGCGGATATGACGGAAAAACTGTTATCTTTGGTATTCGTCCTGAAGACGTAAAAGACGAAGAAATGTTTATCAGCAGTTCACCTGACAGTGTGGTTGAGGCTACTGTAAAAGTATACGAATTATTAGGTGCGGAAGTTAACCTTTACTTCACGGCTGATCAGTTTGATATTACTGCACGTGTTAATCCCAGAACAACTGCAAGACCTGGTGATACAATCAAAATAGCATTTGATTTAGCTAAGATGCATCTTTTTGATAAAGAAACAGAACAGGTAATTTCTCACTAAGAACAAAATTAAATTTATATTTATGCAGAGAGTACGAATATTGTATTCTCTGCTTTTTTCTTATATGTGAAAGTACCCTATAAGGCACAAACCCCCCGGGGATGCACCTGAACACGATACAGGATAAATTCATCGAAAGATTGCCATGCCAGTGCGCCAGCGCTAGATCCTGGCGGGGCAGAGTTTTTATTACAGAGATCTGTTTTTACCTATTTAATGATTAGTTTAATCATTAAATTAATTCAGAATTTGATGTATTTGACAGTATTGTACTAAATTTCACATAAAATTTCTTATATTTTAGTTTACTTTCGACGAAATCAATGTTAAAATTAGCGTATGAAAAAATATTTTTGCAAATAATTCAATAAGCTTACAGAAGGAGTGGACGATATGATTTCGAATCAAATTCTACAGAATACCATTGAAGGACTGAAAGCAATTACCAGAGTTGATCTTTGCGTTATGGATACAGAGGGAAAAGCGTTAGCTACTACTATAAATAATGCAGATGAATATGAAAGTGCGGTATTGGCCTTTGTGGAATCCCCGGCGGACAGTCAGGTACTGCAGGGATATCAGTTCTTTAAAGTATTCGATGAACATCAGCTGGAATATGTGATTCTGGCTAAAGGTGACAGTGATGATGTATATATGGTGGGTAAGATTGCTTCTTTCCAAATACAGAACTTACTGGTGGCATATAAGGAAAGATATGATAAGGATAATTTTATAAAGAACTTATTGTTAGATAATTTACTGCTGGTAGATATTTATAATCGTGCGAAGAAGCTTCACATCGAAACCGATGTCAGAAGAGTTGTCTTTATCATTGAAACCAAGAACGAAAAGGATGTTAATGCCCTTGAAACCGTAAGAGGATTATTTTCCGGCAAGACGAAAGATTTTATCACGGCAGTGGATGAGAAGAATATTATTCTTGTGAAGGAATTAAAACCCAATGAAACCTATGAGGATATGCATAAGACTGCAAGAGTAATTCTGGACATGCTGAATACGGAAGCCATGACCAAGGTTCATGTGGCTTTTGGTACCATTGTAGGTGAAATTAAAGATGTATCCAGATCCTATAAGGAAGCTAAGATGGCATTGGATGTAGGTAAAATTTTCTATAGCAGCCGTAATGTGGTAGCTTACAGTAACTTAGGAATCGGACGTCTGATTTATCAATTGCCCATGCCTTTATGCAAGATGTTTATTAAAGAAATCTTTGACGGTAAATCCCCGGACGAATTTGATGAAGAAACTTTAACAACCATTAATAAATTCTTTGAGAACAGCTTAAATGTATCCGAAACTTCAAGGCAGCTGTATATCCACCGTAATACACTGGTGTACCGTCTTGATAAGCTGCAAAAGAGCACTAATCTTGACCTGAGGGTTTTTGAAGATGCCATTACCTTTAAAATTGCACTGATGGTAGTAAAATACATGAAATACATGGAGACGCTGGAGTATTAAAATGGCCTATGATTTAAGAAAACAGTTAAAAGACATGGATGCTCCGGTGATTACCTTTGACCAGGTATCAAAAGCATACCAGAAAGGTACCCCTGCTATCAACAATATCAGTCTGCAGATTCGCAAAGGTGAATTTGTATTCATTGTTGGCAGCAGCGGCTCCGGCAAATCCACTATAATAAAGCTTATGTTAAAGGAAATCGAACCGACTAGCGGAAAGGTCTACGTTAACTACAAGGATCTTTCTCGGTTAAGGCACAGCCAGATTGCAAAATACCGCCGCAATATCGGGGTGGTATTCCAGAACTTCCGTCTGCTAAAGGACCGGGATGTTTATGAAAATGTGGCCTTTGCCCAACGGGTAATCGAGATGCCGGTCAGTACCATAAGAAGACAGGTTCCTGCCATACTTTCTGTTATGGGACTGGCGGATAAGCATAAGGCGCTTCCGGGTCAGCTCTCCGGCGGAGAACAGCAGAGGGTTGCCCTGGCCAGGGCTCTGGTTAATAACCCGGTGATTCTGTTAGCCGATGAACCTACCGGCAATCTGGATCCTAAGAATTCCTGGGAGATAATGCGCCTGCTGGATGAAATAAATAAAAGGGGCACTACAGTAGTGGTGGTAACCCATAACAGTGACATAGTAGACAAGATGCAGAAGAGAGTGATTACGATGAGTAAAGGCATCCTAATCAGTGATGAACAAAAAGGTGGGTATACCCATGCGTATTAGTACATTTTTTTACAGCTTAAAGCAAGGCATTAAGAATATTCGAAGGAACCGTATGTTTTCCCTTGCCTCAATTGGTACAATAGCAGCATGTTTGTTTTTATTTGGCATTTTTTATTTTGTTGTAGCTAATTTTCAGTATATGGTAAAAACAGCCGAGACTTCTGTTGGGGTAACGGTTTTTTTTGATGCAGGAATCAGCGAAGAACAGATTGAAAAAATCGGGGATGAAATTAAGACCAGGGCGGAGGTGTCTGCTATTGAATATATTTCAGCCGAAGATACCTGGAAAAATTATAAGGAAAAATTTTTAAAACCAGAGCTTGCAGAGACCTTCGGAAACGATAATCCGCTGGCAGATAGTGCATCCTATTCGGTATATTTAAATGATGTATCCATGCAGAAAACCCTGGTGGACTTTATTGAAGGGCTTGACGGGGTAAGGCAGGTGAATCATTCGGATACCATTGCCAATACCTTTAAAACCTTTAATGCTTTAGTAGGTTATGTTTCGGCGGCGATTATCATTATTTTGCTGGCAGTGGCCATTTTCTTAATCAGTACCACTGTTACCATGGGAATTGCAATCCGTAAGGAAGAAATCTCTATTATGAAATTAATCGGGGCAACCGATACCTTTATCAGGGCACCCTTTATTGTAGAAGGAGTGATAATCGGTATTATCGGAGCCAGCCTTCCCTGTGTCGGATTATATTTCATTTATTATAAAGTAATATCATATATTACTGAAAAGTACATAAATATATTTCATGCATTTCAGTTTCTGGAGGCAGGTGAAATATTTACCAAACTGATTCCCATATCCTTAGGGATTGGTATCGGAATCGGTTTCATCGGAAGTTTTATGACAGTAAGAAGACATTTGCGGCGTAACGAAGCCGTCTGAGACGGTATCATGATTGATGTCGGTGATTTATTGGTGGACGCAAAGATTAGCTGTAATTGCTGATGGCTTGCTGGCATAATTTCTTCCTGGGATTTTTGCGCTTCATGAAATGCTGTTTAAACCCAAAGTGCCTGAAAATACGGTAAACGCCCATCGTAACGCAGGCAGCCTTGTGGTGCTGCCCGAATAAGATACTGAAGGTTATTATTTCGCACCTGACTTGGAAGAGTCATTTAAATGGGAGATGAACAAATGGATAAAAAGCATCTTAAATTTCTGGAAACAGATGCCGTAAAAAAACATATTTCAAGAGCCGGAGAGCAGCCGGGAAAAAGAAAACTGCAAGGTATACTTATAATTCTGGCGGTTATAATGTTAGTAGGCTCATTTCGCTATCCTTCCTTTGCCAATGAAATTGACCAGGCTAAGGATGTGAAAACTGATCTGGAGAAAAAGAAACAGGATACCGAAGCGAGATTATCGGAATTAGAAAAGGAAAAGGATGATATACTTAAATATATCGAAAAATTAGATAAGGAATTATCACGCCTTAATGATGAAATTGATTCACTAAACAGTGATATTAAAGAAACCGGTATCGCCCTTGATAAAGCGAAGACAGAACTTGAGGCTGCAAAAGCTGTAGAGGAAGAGCAGTACGGTATAATGAAAAAACGCATACAGTACATGTACGAGAACGGTAATACGGATTATATCGATATTATAATGAAATCCGATAATATATCCGATGTGCTGAACCAGGTTGAATATATGTCTAAAATTACGGAATTTGATAACAATCTGTTAGATAAGTATAAAAAGCTGAAACAGGATGTAGCGGATAAGGAAAAGAATCTGGAAACTAAAGTCCAGGAATTAAATGCGCTGAAAGAAGAACTTACCTTTGAACAGGGCACGGTAAAACAGCTGGCATCGGATAAAAATAAAGAACTGGCAAAATACGAAGCCAATATTAAGGATGAGAAAGCTCTCTCAGCCCAATACAGTTCGAAATTAGACGAACAGGAAGCGCTTATTGAAGATTTATTAGAGGCGGAAAGAAAGCGGATCGAAGAAGAGGAACGCAGGAGAAAAGAAGAAGAGGAACGTAAGAGAAAAGAAGAGGAAAAAAGAAGACAGGAAGAAGCTGCCGCAAATGCAGGTAATAATTCCAATGCAGATAACGCTTCCAATTCCGGAAATGATAACAGCCAGGAGACCGGTTCCGGTAACCAGGTCAATGTTGGC
>JAEZSL010000237.1 GCA_023443925.1 Bacillota bacterium
TCACTTTATATAAAAATAAAAGCAAACCGGAATACGGATATTTAATCAGTTATTCCAGAAAAAATTATTATAATCTGGGGATAGCAGACTATACCATACCAAAGGATTTTTCCCTTTCCTTTGACAATCCGGAGCTTTTGATGCGCTTTGGCCTGGTCTATAAAGGCGTTACGGAGTTTAAGCTGGGTGATAATCCGCCTTCCTCCTTTTCACCTTCTTCTTTTTTTGTGATTGAGAAGGATTTAAAAGGCTCACAGTCCTGGAAAAAGGGTCAGCACTACCATGGAACAGAAATCACCATCCATGAACGTTATTTTACGGAAGTGATAGAGCCTAACTTTCCGGATATCCTGGATATTAACAGTCTTATCCGAAATTATACCTATACCTATCTGCCCCTGGAGATCACGGATATTCTCCGCAGACTCCAGGGACTGGCATACGAGAATGCCCTAAATAGTATTTATCTGGAGGCTAAAATTCTTGAATGTATGGCCATATTAATCAATGTAATCCGAAAGCATCCGGATAATGCCTTTACCAACCAGATTGATTACGGGAACATTCATATCGGTCAATACAGAATCCTGAAATTAACCGCTGCTGACATCCGTGCAATCAGTAAGGCACATGATCTGATTGCTGAGAATTACAGCTCTCCTCCCGGAATAAAAGTATTAAGCAAAATGGTATTTTTAAACGAACAGAAATTAAAGGCAGGCTTTAAAAAGCATTACCATATGTCCATCGGTGAATATACCATCCACGTCCGAATGACCGTGGCTGCCAATCTTTTATCCACCACTGATTTGAGCATTGAAGCAGTTTCAAAACAGGTGGGCTATGATTCTTCCTCCAATTTTTCCAAAATGTTCAAGAAGATTTACGGTAAAACACCTCTACTGTTCCGGAAAACGAAATAACCGTCTGTCTATTTCCTTATTGATCCGGTTACGCAACTGGAGCAGATACAGATCCGATTTCGGATAGCTGTGAAAGGTTAACGGTTCTGCAAGTTCTCCTTCCAGCAGCTCTAATACATAAGCTTTATCCGTAAGGGTTTCCAGCAGCTGACATGCCCGCAGATCATTCAGGGCTTCCTGATGCACCATCATACGGATGGATTCTTCCGGGTATCCGTCCGCTCCCGGATAAACAAGAAAGGAGTCACCCGAAGGAAAGCCGCCGCCTGCATCCGTTACTTCATATGGGTTAATATGGGACAGGGAATACTGAGTATTATAAAAATTATATCCCCAATGCAGGATACCGGCAATGCCGTATTTGTATAACTGCAGGCCATAGATTCGGTTTCTTAAGGAAGGCATGGCAAAGTAACGGTTGCTTACCTTATAACCATGGCCTCCGCAGTAATAAGTCCATAAATCTTTGATACCATGCTCCAGAAAATCCACTGCCTCATTGACCTGGGGAATCGGATGGTCCACCAGTCCGTGACGGTAAAACTCATAACTGGATAGTGCGTCAATTATCGGAAATCCTTTTAATAACTCCCCAACCGATTCTTTTGCCTGACGATAGGACTCCAGATCATTTTCACCTGGTTCATCCGACACATGGAAAAAGACCGCTTTGTCAATTTCCCATTCTTTTAATTTCTCAATGAGCTGCGGAAGGAACTGGTGCAGAAATTTGGTATATTCCCCTGTTGCCGGTGTATGCCAGCCAAATAGCTTCTCCTCCCGTCCGTTCACATTACCCATAATTTTCGGCGGATGTTTTGCTCCCCACTGGGAAAACAGATGGCACATTTCATAATATTCGACGCCGCAGGTTTTACATAACTCCACCCACCGCTTCAGGCGCTCAAACCCAAAGACATAGGTACCATCTTGTACCGTCACGTCAATCAGCTGAATGGTGGTCCGCTCTCCCCCTACTGCAGTATCCAGGGCCGGAGTAAACAAAGGCGTCAGCATCATATTGCAGCCCCGCTTCACGTATTCCACAAAAAAGTTCTTAAGAATCCTCCAATGTTCCTCCGAAAAAACCGGTACCCGGTAATAATCTGCCAGACAATCTGCATGCATCCATTCCGTATGTATCAGCTTCTGCTTTGGTAAAGACATCTTATAAACCGTAATGGAGGCAGCCGCCGTACACAAAACCACCCCTTCCTTCTTAAGACTTATTGTAATGGGAAATGTACCGGACGGTGTGCTTTCCGTAATCTCAATGTCGATCCAGAGACTTTTCCATTTGCCGGGAGATAGATCGGTCTTACCATCCTTTAATTCCCTTAAGATATCCGGATAGAGACCGGAGGTCTTTTTCAGGTAGTTGTCATCGGTCTGTACACCACAAGCGGTTCCTGACGGAGCCAGTTCTACGCTTCTGATATGAATGTAATCCTTTAACGGCGACTCTACCGACACCTCCGCCGTAATCTTTAACGGAATCTCTCCGGTATAGGCAGCCTGGAAAGATACGGTTTCTCCCTTCAGGCCGCTTAATACCATACATTCCGGCTGATAGACCGGTTCTTCATCCGGAAATACCTTAACCAATGAACTTAACAGTTTCATTTCATATTTATCTCTTTTGCTGCTCATAATTGCCTCGCTTTCATTTACCTGTATCTCCTGGCATCCCAAACAATTTGTTTCGTTGTCTCCAGGTTCTTTTCCATATCCGCCGTCAGCTTTAACTGGTTTCTGGCTCTGTCCAGGTTATGTTTTTCTCTTTTAATCCGAAAGTAGCTGTCTCCGTTTAAATAATCTCCAAGAAACCTCATTCCGCATTCCAGGGTCATAAGTTTTGCCGAAAACGGCAAATATTCCAGTTCCGCTTCCGTCATGGAATTGCCGGCTGAGCTGATGAAACCACGTGTAAATCTTTCAAACAGATTGGTGTCCAGCCATACCTTTGACAAGTCTGCCTCATCCTCCACGGCAGTGGTAGCACCGGAACGGATGGCATCACCAAAGTCATAAAGTACCAGCCCCGGCATTACCGTATCCAAATCAATGACACATACCCCTTCGCCAGTCACATCATCAATCATAACGTTATTTAATTTTGTATCATTATGTGTAACGCAAAGAGAAAAGGCACCCTCCTTTAAAAGGGTTACTAGAATCTTGGTATCGGCAGCCCGGTCCATTATAAACGCTATCTCTTCTTTTACTTCCTCTGCTCTTCCTTTTACATCCTTTCTGACGGCTTCCCGAAAATCCTCATATCGCTTTTGTGTATTATGAAAATTCGGTATTGTTTCATGTAAACTCCCAACCGGAAAATCCGTCAGATGCTGCTGAAACTTTCCAAAGGCTCTTCCCGCATGATAAAAATGTTCCGGGTTCTCTACCAGCTGATAAGTCTGTGCTCCTTCAATAAAGAGATAACTTCTCCAATAATCTCCGGTTTTGCTTTTATAATAGCTTTTATCCTCCGTTGTCCGCACTAAATTCAGACTTTCCCGGTCCGGGTCGCCACCTTCTTCCATTACCTTCTTTCTGATATGGTTTGTTACATTTTCAATATTCTCCATTAATTTTTTTGGTGTCTTAAAGATGCCGGTATTAATTCTCTGCAAAATATACCGCACCAGAGCACCATTGTTCTTTTTTATATAAACAACATAAGTATTGTTTATATGGCCGAAGCCGTAAGGCTCTGCTTTTATAAAAGTACCATTATACTGAAAGCATTTTACAATATCCTGAAAATTATGCAAACTATCCATCTTACTATTACATTCCCTTCTTTTGGTATATTTTCCATGTATCAAGTTTAAAAGGCCTATTGTGTGTTTAGAATGAATCCATAAAAAATTGGCTGAGTAATTTTTAACACCCGCAGCTAACTATTTTCATTACAGCATTTTCTCATATCCGTTAGGATTTTTACTCTGCCAGTTCCAGGAATCCCTGCACATGTCCTCAATTCCTAATATGGTTTCAAACCCCAGTTCCCGTTTTGCTTTCGCCGTATCGGCATAACAGGAAGCTATATCTCCCGGACGTCTCTGTGTAAGTTTATAAGGTATATTCCTTCCGCTTGCCTTTGCATAAGCTTCAATCATTTCTAATACGCTAAATCCTCTTCCGGTACCAAGGTTATAGGCTTCGATTCCAGGATTTGTATCCAGTTTTTGAAGGGCAAGTATATGACCCTTGGCCAGATCGGTTACATGAATATAATCCCTTACCCCCGTACCGTCCTTAGTCTCATAGTCATTCCCATATACATTGAGAAACTGAAGCTTACCCCCGGCTACCTGTGCAATATATGGCACCAGATTATTGGGAATTCCTTTGGGGTCCTCACCGATAAGCCCGCTTATATGGGCACCGACAGGATTAAAATAACGGAGTAAAGCAATATTCCAGCTATTATCCGACCGGTATAGATCTCTTAATATATCTTCAATCATAAGTTTTGTTCTGCCATAAGGGTTTGTCACGCTAAGGGGAAAATCCTCAGAAATCGGAACTCTGTGGGGATTACCGTAGACCGTAGCCGATGAACTGAAAACCAGCTTCTTCACCTGGTACTGCTTCATAATCTCACATAAATTAAGTGTACTTTGCAGATTATTGCTATAGTACCTTAAGGGAATTGTTACGGATTCTCCTACGGCTTTCAGCCCGGCAAAATGTATAACAGAATCAATTTGGTTCTCTCTGAAAATTCTCTCCACAGCATCTTTTTCCTGCAGATCTGCCTGGTAAAACTTCAGGTTCTTACCCGTTATATTCCTTACCCTGTTTATAGCTTCTTCACTGCTGTTTACAAAGTTATCAACTGCTACGATCTCGTAATCCGTCTGCAGCAGTTCTACTAAAGTGTGGCTGCCGATATACCCAGCCCCTCCTGTAATTAATACGGCCATATCAAAACCTCCGTTAAATTATTTATTCTGCTTTCTTGAAGTAAATTTACTGGTCTGCTATAATAAATTATATTTCTTTGGTTCCATGAATTCTTTGTTTAAAAAGCCTATCATTTTGTACTTTTAGCCTTATAAAAATGACAGGAAAAGCATACTGTATTAACAAAAAGCGAGGCCGCTTCCATTACATTTACCGGGTGATTTTATGAACTATGTGAGAACAGCACTTACAGAAGAAATTACAATAAATGATATTGTAACAATACATTACTTTGAGTTTGCCAAGGATTATATTTATGAAGGAGAATCCCATAACTTTTGGGAATTCGTCTATGTAGATAAAGGGGAAGTTGAAATCATGGCTGATACCGAAGGGTACAAACTGAGACAGGGAGAGGTGATCTTCCATAAGCCAAACGAATTTCACAATCTCTGGGCAAATGGAAAAACTGCTCCCAATTTAATTGTTATTTCTTTTTATTGTACTTCTGCTGCTATGTCTTTTTTTGAGAATAAGATATTGTCGATTGGTGACAGTGAAAGGCAGCTGCTGGCCAAAATAAAAAAAGAAGCGGAAGGTGCCTTTTCCTCTGCCCTTAATATTTCTACGCTGGAAAAGCTGGAAAGACGGAATATGACTCCCTTTGGAGGCGAGCAGCTGATTAAGCTGTACTTAGAGATGTTTCTTATATATCTGATTCGAAAGGACGCCCGTATTACAAATGAAATAAGGCTCTCCTCTGCCGTTAAGGAGCGTTCCGAGGAAAATACCGTTAATAAGGTTAAAACCTTTCTTCAGAATAAGCTTTATGATACTGTAACTTTTGAGGATGTGTGTAAATTTGCCCATATGAGTAAGACAAATTTGAAAATTGCATTTAAAAACAGAGCGGGTACCGGTGTTATCGAATATTATAAACTTTTAAAGGTAGAAGAAGCCAAAAGGCTTATGCGGGAAGAAGAATTAAACTTTACCGAGATTTCTGAAAAGCTTGGCTATTCATCCGTTCACTATTTTTCCAGGCATTTTAAAAAAGTTACGGGAATGACTCCCACAGAATATATCTGTTCTGTAAAGGCAATTAACTGAAGAAATCCGGACAAAGTGCATTTTGGCTCCAAGGTAAATGCTTGTCAAATCTTTATCACAAAAACCAGCCAGCTACATACTATATATCAAACTGTTCTGGATGTAATAAGGAGATAATGTGGAATTTCAAGACAGCAGGTCTTATCTTAACCTGCAAATCGCACTGGAAAATGAATTAAGAACGAATGCACTCTATGGCCTCTACCGGAAACGGTCGGATCAGGAGGTGCTATTGGAAATCAGCGGTGTTTTTGAGACTCTCTCCAGAAACGCACAGTATATAGGTGAAAGATTACGCCGGATACTAAATGACGGAGATACCAGTACATTTCAAAATCTAGTAGATGCAGCTAATCGAGAAAGCTTCGTCGCAAATAATATATATAATGAATTTTCCCACGTTGCTACCGAAGAAGGTTATAATGACCTGGCTTCCTTATTCAATGGCATCGCCAATATAAAACTGAATCATTACAGTACGTTACAAACTATTGTGGAGGATATGGAAGCTAACCAGCTATTCTGCAAAGAACGGGAAAATCTATGGATCTGCATCGGGTGCGGCAATATTATAAGCGGTATATGCGCTCCCCAAATATGCCCTATATGTGGTTATCCTCAGGGCTTCTACGAGGTTTACGGCTGTTATAACAGAGAATAGGAAAAGTCGAACAAGATCCACCCCACCTCTAAAATACTTAGACAAAAATACATCTCCAAATGTTGAATTTATTCTTCGTTGTTTAACATTTGGAGGTGTATAGATAAACGCTATGAAATTAAATATACTGCTTCAGCAGTTATTAATAATATGATTTATATCTGCTTTATTTATAATACCAAAAAGACTAGAATTACATTAGGCTCTCAATAAAATATTATTTAAATTTGATCCGGATTCTCCTTAATATAAGGTACCTCATTGGCAAACCCTACCTCAACCTTGGACAGATACCATGATTTTCCGTTATCGTTATTCCCCTGATAAAACAGATAAACCCTGTCGTCATCATCTACAAAAACAAAAGGATGACCGGACTCAGATTCATTCCAGCTGCCCGGAGCTCCATTTTTCAGGAAAGGTTTATCCGACAAACGTTTAAAATGAACACCATCCTCACTGACGGCTACACCAACTTGCTGGGGACAGTTATTATAAGCACCTGCATAAAACATATATACTTTATTAAATCTAGTCATGGTTGCCGCAGCCTCAATGCATTTTTGTTCCCAGTCCAGTTCAGGAAAAAGAATACTTTCTGTACAGCACTGTTTCCAGCTTTCCCGGCTGAATACCCCGTCCAGCGGGCACTTACTGACTCCCTGCATCTGAATTATACCCTCGGGGTCACGGGTTGCAAAATACAGATATAATTCATTGTTAAAAATAGTAACATCCGCATCAATTGCCCTGCCGTTATTCCATTTACCCTGAGCTCGGATGATGGGATTTGTAACATTTCGCTTAAAATGAATACCATCTGCGGAAGATGCGTGGCATATGGCATCTTCTTCAAAGCTGCCGTATGTCTGATAGAATAGATGTATTTTTCCGTCATATACCATTGCTCCAGGTGCACAGATCCCGGAAGCTTCTATTTCACCTTCCGGTTCCAGATCCGTTATTTTCTTCCATTCCACCAGGTCCGTACTGTGTGCGATACCGATTCCCCACGCACCCCAGCCGTCTTTTGTTCTGTCACAATTGGAATAGTACATAAAATATTGGTCTTGAAAACGAACCACTGCCGGATCTTTTGCGATACTAGCTCCTTTGGAACTGTCTGTAAATAACATCATATTATTTTCCTTCCTTATCTGGTTTGTAATAAAAGGGGCTGCAGCAAAATTCATAGACTATCCTGCCTTGGAGGGAATATGGTTTATATTTTTGCAGCAGCCCCCATTCGTTTCCATGCTTTTTAATCAATTATTGGTGTTCCCGGGCATATATCTCGTTTGCCTCTTTTGTCATCTCTTCACCGCCGTTGGCATACCATTTCTCAACCATTTCATCAAAATAATTAAGTGGTTTATCTCCGGTAATTATATTTATGTAACCCTCATTTAAAATCTTATCCAGTTCTGCACCATATTTTGCCTTGGATTCCGGTGTCTTAAAGATAACGCTGACATAACCGTCGTTCTTATCTTTAAATTCTTCATTTGCCCAGGCAAACTGCTGAGCATATGCCACTTCCTGATATTCCAGGTTTCCGCCTTCTTCGATAAAAGCAAAGGTGTTTGCAGCACCTTTCGCACTTAAAAACGGATTCAGAGAATCTGCTTTTAGTGCATCGCCAATGGCTACATAGGCAGGTTTTCCTTTAAAATCAACAATTTCAGAATATTTTCCCAGGGTTCCGCGGTTTACTTCAACGGACCGTTCAACCGTACTGCAATTCAGATCATCAATGATTTCCAATAAACGGCCGAATCTCTCCTGATCTTTCACTAACGAAACCGAAAAAACTGTTCTCAGTTTTCTAAAATCCGCTTTATCCGTACCTTTAAAACCATCCGGTCCTTCCGGAGCATAGCCCATAGCATAAGTGCCGGTATTTCCGGAGTTCTTCCATTGTGCAGTCATTTCACCGATGGCGGTTCCGTTTTCTTCCTGTGTCATATCCGGCAGCCAGTGATAGAAGGCACCCATATTGGTGAAGCCGATACGGTTGTTTAAAAATTTATGTGTGATTGCCCAATATCCGCCTTCGTTTTCACCTGTCAAAAACTCAGGATCTATTACACCGTCGGCATACCATTTATGTAATAATTCCAAAGCCTGTTTCATCTCCGGTTTTACATCGCCATATACAACTTTGCCCTCTTCATCCAGAAGCCATTTGCCTCTGTAACTGCCAAAAGCACCATAAATTGGACGGATTCCGGTTTCGGACAGACCGTAGGTATCATTTTTACCATTACCGTCGGGATCTTCCTTGGCAAACTTATATAGTGCGGTTTCGTATTCCGCAAGAGTTTTTGGAAGGTCGTTAATTCCTACATTTTTCAGCCAGTCTGTTCTCCAAACTACCGGTGTTGCAATGGTGTCATACTTTCGGAAACAGGGAATGCTGTACATTAGGTTACCGTCAAATTTTGAAATCTGCCAGGCGGAAGGATCTGCCTGATCTATGTACTTAGATAGATTCGGTGCATGCTCTCTGAAAAATTCTTCGCTCCAGCCGCCTATGATACCATCCTTATAAAACTTATTCATATCAACCATCTGCATGACATCTGGAATATCATCGGAAGCAATCATAAGATTGATCTGATCTCCTGCGGATGCCGTTTCCACATACTCCAGATTAAATTCCGCATTGTATTCCTGCTCCCATCGTTCCACCATCTCCGGAGTATCATCCCAGGGTCCGAAATTATGCATGACCATACTGTAGGCAAAGTGTTTGTCAGCTTCTGACGAACCGGATGCAGTTGGCTCCCCCGTTTCCGTCCCCGGTGTGTTTACCACATCCGTACTGCCTTTTTCCTTATTGCCGCAGCCGCTTAACAACGCAGCACCTAACACCATAGCCATAAATAAACAAATAACCTTCTTTCTTCTCATAAAATTACCTCTCTTCTTTTATTTCAACGCTTTCGCGCTGTTAACCCAATAATCGGATATTCCAGGCATGCTGCACTACTTACTGTATGCTGCACTACTTTTTAGATTATGTATCAGCCTTTTAACGATCCGATGATTACTCCTTTTACAAAGTATTTTTGAACAAAGGGATAAACGCACATAATGGGCAGCATACAGATAAATGTCGTAGCGGCTTTTAGAGTATCCGGCGTTACATGATTGGTATCCGTGCTGTTCATATCCATCATCTGCTGTGTTCCCTCTAACAAAATCCGTCGCAGCACCACCTGCAGCGGAAGTTTATCCGCATCCCTTATGTAAATCGTTGCATCAAACCAGGCATTCCAGTGCCCCACCATTACCCAGAGTGCCACGGTGGCCAGTACTGCTTTGGAGATGGGCAGTACAATGCTGAAAAATATCCGGATGCTTCCGGCACCGTCAATTTTCGCCGATTCCTCCAGACCTTCCGGTACAGCCATAAAGAAGTTCCGCATTATAATCAGATTGTAGGAACTTACAAGTCCCGGTAAAATAAGTGCCAGCCGGTTGTCAATCAAATGCAGATCAACCATCCACATATAAGTCGGAATCATACCGCCTGAAAAAAACATAGGTATCAGCACTACTGTAGTCCAGAAATTCCGGTTAGGCAGATTTTTCTTTGATAAGGTATAAGCTCCCATTGCGGTTAATGTAACACTTAACACAGTACCTGTTATGGTCCGGATTAAGGTTTCCCGGTATCCGGACCAGATAAAGCGGTTATTTAAAACATATTGGTAATTAAAAGCTGAAAATTTCTTTGGCCACATCTGCAGCGCTTCCACTATTCCCGCGTCCGGTGAGCTTATGGATTTCACAAACAGATTCCAGAACGGAAAAAGTATGGTTAAGGAAAATATGGCTAAGATAAGGTAATTAACTATATCAAACGACTTACCCCGGACACTGCGCCTGATCTTATTGCTTGATTTTTTCATACCGGTTCCTCCTACCACAGGGAATTATCCCCCAGCCTTTTTGCAATTTTATTAGTAAATAGTACAAAACCAAGTCCTATCACGTTTTTAAACAGATTTACTGCCGTAGAATAGCTGTACTGCATCCCTTCCAGACCGCGCCGGTATACATAGGTATCAATGATATCTCCAACCTTATACACCGCTTCATTGTACATATTCATAATCTGGTCAAAGCCGGCATTTAAAATTCCACCGGTATTTAGAATTAAAATAATTGTAATGGTAGGTATAAGACTGGGAATGGTAATATAAAGTACCTGCTTAAACCGGCCTGCACCGTCTAACATGGCAGCTTCATACAGCTGCGGATCTATGCCGGATATGGCCGCCAGATAGATAACCGTTCCCCAGCCGACACCCTGCCAGACACCGGTAAGGATTATCGTGAAAATAAACCATTTGGGATCTCCCAGGAAGAAGATAGGTGAAATGCCTAACTTCTCTAATATGGCGTTAACGGCTCCTGTTGATGGCGAAAGCAGCTGTTGAAATACACCGGCTAAAATAACCCAGGACAAAAAGTGAGGCAGGTAGCTTACCGTCTGCACTACTTTCTTATAACCGGAATGTTTCACTTCATTCAAAAACAAGGCTAAAATAATAGGTGCCGGAAATCCCACCACCAGTCTTAAAATACTGATCCAGACGGTATTCCCCAGGATTTCATAAAAACTCGGTGTAGAAAATAGTTCCCTGAAATTATCAAGCCCTGCCCAGGGACTTCCCCATATCCCCTGCATCAGTTTATAATCCTTAAATGCAATGACAATTCCCCCCATGGGTATGTAGCAAAACACAATGTAAAACACCAGAACAGGTAAAAACAAAATAAAAAGTTCTTTATTTTTCCTGTATTGAAGGAACGTATCCCTTATCTTTAATCTTCCATGTTTCACTTTTCTCCTCCTTTTAAACGTTTTTCCATTATAAATTTATTTTATATAACTTATAATGTTAGATATACATTATAAGTTACTGTTCAATATGCATTTTTTATACATATTACACTATTTCGATTATATTTACATGGTTAAACGTTTTTCTTTGCTACTATATTATCACACGGCTTTTCCCTTGTCAATCATGTATTACCTAAAAAATATATACAAAAACTAAACTGCAGCTTACTTCCATCTTACATCCAAAACCAGGAAACCATCAGCGTTTGCCAGCATCCTGAACTTTTTGTCCGACCTGCGGAAAATGATGCTTGCAATCCGTAATTATATGGGCTAAACTATGCATAACCAGCTTTTATATTTTTTATAATGCATGGGTTATATGGATAAGTGTACCAATATTTTATGATATTTGGTTTGTTATCTAAGCTTTTAATTGAACTCTCTTTGTATTTTATTTGAACTTTGATTTGGATTTTTATATGAAATTAAGAAATAGATAATCAAAAGATTTTATAACTTTTTAGATCTATGGTAAAACGTTTTATTGAGAGATATATTATAAGCTTGAATATAATCTATATATTATTAGCTATATAATATAATATAAGATATATAATATTTGATAGAATAACAAGGAGGATAACATGGTTACAATTCACGATGTGGCAAAATTGGCCGGTGTTTCCATCGCTACCGTTTCTCATGTAATTAACAAAACAAAAAAAGTTTCTTCCACTACGGAAGAAAAGGTACTGGAAGCTCTTTCGGCCTTGAATTATATACCCAATACCGCTGCCAAAAGTCTGAAGACCAACAGCTATAAATCCATCGGAGTTATTGCGGAGGATGTCTCTTCATTTAGTACTCCGCCCATTATAGATGCTGTATGCGGTTTTCTAAATGAACAGGGATTTACCGTTAATCTTTGTAATCTCCGTACCTACAGCCATTCCCAGTATGATACCCAGCTCCTGAAATCAAGCCTTAATATTCTGGAAGCTTCCAGAGCCAGCGGGGCTATCTATATCGGTGCTGCCTCCCCTAATGTTTCCTATATCCGCTCTATGATTAAAGTACCGGTCATCTTTGCTTACAGTACAGCATTAGAATCGGATTATTCCATTGATTATGATAATTACGGTGCTGCCAGGCTGGCTGCCGGGCATCTCATTGCCAACGGTCATAAGCGTCTTGCCATTATTACCGGCTCTCTGGACCAGGAATTTGTTCACCAGCGCATAATGGGCTTTCAATCTGCCATCATCGATGCCTCCCTTGTGCTTCCTCCGGAATATATTCTTCCCGGAAACTGGAATTACGAACAGGCATACCAGCAGACCTGCCGTCTTTTGGAACAACCCAATCCTCCTACCGCCATTTTTGCCATGAATGATTTTATGGCCTGTGCGGTAATTGCCGCCGGACGTAAATATGGTCTGCGAATCCCGGAGGACCTGTCTGTCATCGGTTTTGACAACCGTAGCTGTGCGGCGTTTTGTACCCCGGCTATTACCACCCTTGGGATTCCTCTTTATGAAATTGGTATAGCAGCCGCATCCTCCTTTATAAAACTGATAAACGGAGAAGAAATCCCTCATAAACAGCTCCTGAACTGCGAACTTATCCAAAGGGATTCCGTTTTTTCACTCTTATGATACCAATTAAAGTTTACTAAGCCTGGCTTTGCCGGGTATAAATCAAAGGGCAAAAGAAAAAACGGTAACCGTTTAATTCATATCTTTATTAAGCAGTTCCCTGAGCCGTTTCAAACCGGTTTCAATTTCCTTAATTTCCAGATCACCAAAGCCGAAAATCAGGGTATTGGTTTCTTGCCATGGATTTTGCTGATAATCCGTCAGCAAATCAATAGACAATCCATTTTGTTGAAGAGTCTCCTCAAACAGCCTGTCAAACTGGTGTTTATGAAAGGTAACTGCAACATGAAGTCCGGAATTTTCACCATTGATACTGATCTCCTCCCCGAAAAGTTCTCTGAGCCGGCTTGTAAGATACATCATTTTGCCTTTATAAATTTTTTTCATCTTAAAGATATGTTTTGTATATCGCCCTGACTCCATTAATTTGTATAATGCAATCTGATTCAGCAAATCCGTACTCTTTCGAAGCAGAATTCGAAGCTCTCCGGCTTCTTTAAGCAGCCCTTCCGGCAGCACCATATATCCAAGACGCAGGGATGGCATTAAGGTCTTGCTGAAGGTACCAAGATGTATCACATGATCCGGTGCAAGCTGATATATGGAGTTAACGGATGCTCCTTTATACCGGAATTCGCTGTCATAGTCGTCTTCAATCAAAATATTGTGATTCCTGGTGAGCCAGTCACAGATCATTTTTCTCCGCTCAAAGGATAATGTTCCGCCTAAAGGAAACTGGTGGGAGGGCGAGACGCAGATAACCGAACCGGATTTCTCCTCAAGACCGGCAGGCAATATGCCTTCCCCATCAACGGATACCTCTTTCATACTAAATCTTTGCAGCTTAAAAATATCAGGAATAAAAGGTACCGTAACCCCTTCGTATAGAAAATTATCATAGTGGTTACGAAGCAGCATTGATAAAAATCCTACTGCATCCGATGTACCGGCTGTAATAAATATCTGAGAACTGCTGCAGTTAATCCCTTTGTATTTCTGCAAATAGTCTGCGATTTCGATTCGCAGAGGTTTATACCCGAGAATGCTGGTATAACCGCATTCCCGGGAGGTCATCTCAAGCAGGCCTGCCTTTAAATACCCTGCCCAAATATTACGCGGAAAACTGTTCAAATCCGGTATACCGCATTCAAAAGCTATAACTTCATTTTTCTTTGCCTGCTGATATACTTCTTTGATGGATTCCCGGTGCTGTATTGGTTTCATTTCCAAAGAGGACACAAATGTTCCCTTTCCCTTCACTACTTCCAGATAACCTTCCGCGATTAACTGTTCGTAGATTTCCACCAGAATATTTCTGGCCAGATTAAGAGCATCGGACAACATTCTGGTGGAAGGCATTTTTTCACCGTTTTTTAACTTCCCCGTCACAATGTCACCGATAATTGCATCATAGACCTGCTTTTTTAATGGAACTTCCGAATTTCTGTCAAGTATTATAAACATTACCATCACCCAAATCCAATTTTATAATTTTACATTTTATGATTTTACGATTTACTATTTATGATTTGCTATTTATGATTATTGATTTACTATTTATGATTTATGATTTTACGATTTTATTGATTTCTCCAGCCTGTTCTTTGGTTAGCGGACCGAATTCAAGAGCTCTTATATTTTCTTCCACCTGTTTTATATTCTTAAACCCGGGTATCGGCACCATATATGGACTACTCGCCCAAATCCATGCCAGTGCACCCTGCACCATGGTACGCCCGCCGGAGGTAATTATCTCCCGAATCGCTTCCAGTTTGCCAAGGAGATGGCTGCTTGGAACGCCTTCTTCAAAATAAATCATCCAATCCAGTTTTCCGGATCGAATATCATCTTTAGGGAATTTACTGTTTAAGTCATACTTTCCGGATAACAGGCCCATAGCCAGAGGCTGTCTGTTTAATCCCATTACCTGGTTTTTATCAATGAGCCCGATCATGGCTTCATTATTGGCAAAAATATTTAAGTCAAACTGTATGGCGCTGCAGGAAGGGGACTTTAAGAATACCTCTGCTTCTTTTGGTGTATCCGTACTCCAGCCGTAGCTGCGGATATCTCCTCTTTCTTTCAGCAGTTCAAGAGTCTCAAGCACTTCCTCGGCTTTATTTAGCTCCAACGGCTGTAAATGAAGCTGATATATATCAATGTAATCGGTACGGAGTCTTCTCAATGAATCATGGCATTCCGCAATGATAGATTCTCTTTCTATACTCTGTCCCTTTGCTTCTCGTTTTACATCATCACAGGGAAATCCAAATTTAGTTGCAATCATAATTTTGTCTCTCACATCGTGCAGAGCTTCTCCAAGTACTTCCTCACTGCGGCCATAGCCATACGTTGCAGCGGTATCAAATAACCGGATGCCTCTCTCATAAGCATACTTTAGAGCTTTTAGCGATTCACTGTCCTCTACATTTGACCAGCCAAGAGGTATATCCTCCGGCCCCCAGGCACCGCCGATAGCCCAGCAGCCCATGCCAAGGGGTTGCAGCTTTTGATTCAGTTGTTTGTTATACAGTTCCATTATCCTGCGCTTCCTTTCCTTTTAATATGTAACTAATTAATATTTATATTCATTGATACTTACATTACTATCATAAACGATGAATCAGGTTCGTTCAAGGTCCACAATTTAATGTAATTTCAAGAACCACGTTTATTAAAACTAACTCTGAATTCCACCGCATTACGATCTTGTTTATCGGTTTTTAATATTAGATGATTTCACTATATAAAAAAACCTTTAAACTGAGTAATTATATTTTACATCAGTTTAAAGGTTAAACTCTGGGCTCTTATATATTATTTTCTTGTTCTGCTAAAGCAGTATCAACTGCTTTTAAGCAGTCCTGACTTTAATCATTCAAATGAATATCACCGCTTACGGTACTTAGAATCAGTTCACTACCCTGGTTGCCATAAGTGTAAGTTCCTGATTTCTGATTTCTCTGGTGCATATTATCATAATCAATATATAAGGAACCGGAAGTAGTTCTGGATTTGACATTATAACCATTCTTATAGTTTTTCAGAGTAATGTTAATACTTCCGCTGGTACTGCTGGACTCTAATGTAACATCTCCGTTACAGGTTACTTCAGCATCTCCGCTTTTTGAGCTTGCATGGCATCTTTTCACATTCACTTCCGCTGTTACATCCCCGCTTCCGCTGTTCACCCTTAAACCATCACCAACTACCTGGCTCATTCTTATATCACCGCTTATACTGCTGACATCAGCGTTATTCATTGTGAAATCACGTATTTCAATATCACCGCTTGAACTTCTGACTTTACATTCACCGGCTTTCATATTAACAATTTCTAAGTCACCGCTTAAAGGACTGCAGTCCACAATGTCTGCTTTTATATTTCCGATTTCAATGTCACCGCTTGAACTTCTAAGGGACAGGAATTTGGTATCAATGTTGTTTGCCTCAATATCGCCGCTGGTTGCTCCTGCTCTTAGTTGAACACTGTTTACATCATCCAGGCTGATATCTCCGCTGGAAACTTTGATTCTAAAATCAGTGGTATATACTCCATCAATTACAACGTCACCGCTTGCTGCCGTTGCTATGATACTATCTGCATTTACATTGGAAATCCTGATATTGCCGCTTGCGGTTTTTACATTGACATTTCCCGTATCCTCCGGTATCTCAACATATATATTCATGGAATAAAGTTTCGGATTAAACAAAAATACGGCTTTTCCAACTCTGCGGATTCCGGCATATACCGTATTTCCTTCCTTATAACTGTAAAACTCATACATCTGGCGCTGTCTTTCGTTTCCATTATTCTCATAAGAAACATTTATTTTACCATTGGTGGATTTTTCAACAGTAATATCAGCACATATGCCATCGATCGTAAGGTTTAACCCCTTATTCGTTTTATCGGTATTGTCATCCTTTGATTTCTCAGTCTGGTTCACTGCTTCTTCACTGCCTTTCCCAAGGTCAGAGGATTCACTGCCGCCATCTGTTTCTTTGTCTGCAGATTCCGCTTTATTATTTAAAGTATCAGCCTCACTGTTTGTATTCGCTGCTTCAGACTGCACATCCTCAAAGGTTTCCTTCTTTGACGCATCCTCTGTAGCTGCATCATAACTAAAATTCTGCTGCCCTGCTTCATCAGATTCATCGGATGAAGCATAGCTTTTCGATACATTATCCTTATATCCATCCGCACTCCTTTTATTGAAATCAAACGGGCTGCCCTGGTTCTTAAGATAGTTATCCGCAAAATTGTTAATGGAGGAGGTTGCCTGGTCAAGAGTACTTTTCAAAGTACGGCTGATCTCATTCACATCAATTTTGCTAATGGCATCGCCGGCTGTATCCAGTGCACTGTTTATTGCGTCACCAAGCTTTTCACCATCTATATTATGGAAGTTAGAATACCAATCTTTGAATTTATTCTTATTGCTGCCTTGTTCATCATATGATTTATTTTCTTCGTTCTTTTCTTCGTTACTTTCTTCGTTACTTTCTTCGTTCTTCTCATCACTGTGATTTGTATTGTATACTTCTTTTATTTCCTTAACCAGGTCATCAATTGCTCCCAGTTCTTCACAGATTTGCTCTTCGCTTTTGCCATTTTCCATTCCTATCTGAAAATGTTCTTCATAATCTAGTACAATTTCTTCCATTACACTTTCATCGGTATCTTTTAATGCCTCTTTTAATGCACTTAAATATTCTGTCTTGTTCATATCCATCCTCCTATTCTATAATATCTTCAACAATTTTGATAAAGTCCAGCCATTCTTTTTTTTGCGCTGCCTGATATTCTCTTCCTTTTTCCGTCAGATGATAATACTTTCTGGCAGGTCCCCCTCCGGATTCAACCAGATAGGTTTCTACGTAAGCATCATCTTTTAATCGTTTTAAAATAAGATATAAGGTACCTGTTGAAATCACCATCTGTTTTGATATGGCTTCTGTCAATTCATAGCCATATCGGTCTGTCTCAACTAATTTTGAAAGTACACATAATTCTAATACCCCTTTTTTATACTGTGCATTCATATGTCAACTCCTTTCTGCTTGTTTCACAAATGCTTTTACTGCGGTATTGCCCTCCTTTATAAAAAGGAAAGTAATGAAATTAATAAGTTGCTATGTTTTATCTTTTAATATATATTATCACTAACTATTATATATTGCAATATAGTATTTATAATATAATTGTTTTTTTATAAAATTTTTATATCTTATTATTTTTATTATTTTTGAATTAAAGGTTTAAAAATTTAATTTTGTATTCTGAATGTTTATAAGAATATTAAAAAAACGCATGAACGGCATCTTTTAATACCCCGATCATTTTTCTTTTTATATGCAATTACATAAAAATATATTACATAACCGTATATTACATAAATGTACAATACATAAACGTATAATCCTTCTCCTGCTATAAAGCTATATTGGATATTCTGTTCAATGTATTGACTTTTTTCAAACTTCGCACTATAATGTTTGAAAGATTGAAATTATTATTTGGGAGGTGCATATGTCCGGCACAGATAAAAAAAATGAAATCATACAAGCATCCAGAAAAATATTTGCGCATTATGGTTATGAAAAAACTACTTTGGATGACATCGGTAAAATAGTAGGTTTAAATAAAACCTCCCTTTATTATTACTATAAAAACAAAGAAACTATTTTTACAGATGTGCTGCAGTCCGAGCTGGATAATTTTTTATCCGTAACAAAGGATAAAACGGAGCAGATTTATGGATACGCAAACAAAATAAAAGCCTACATGAAAGAGCTTTTAATTTATTCCGGAAATGCTGCCAATCTAATCGGTCTTACTAATGAAACAATGCAAGCTGCCCGACCCTGTATTAAGAGCCTGACTGATGATTTCATAAATAAGTTAATACATTACCTCACTAAGACTATTAAGACAGGGATTTTGGAAGGCGAGTTCAAAGAATGTGATTCAAAAGAGATCGCCGGGAGTATTATAAGAATCACCAATACTGCCATATGCAAAAAAAGCAGTTCCGTCAATGATAGTACAACCAAAAAGGAAAGGAATGAGCTTGAAAGAGATGTATTGCTCATGATTTCTCTGGTTTTAGACGGCCTGGCAAAGGTTTAAGGGCCGGAAGCTTGTGAAATTAGAAAGATAATTACTTACAGCTAGCAGATTATAAGATTAAGGAGGATATATATGTTAATTGATATTTTAAAAGCCAGAAGAAGTATTAGAAAGTACCAAAAGAAGGAGGTAGAACAGGAAAAGATTGATATTATTCTAAAAAGTGCGCTGCTCTCCCCTTCCTCAAGATCCATAAGACCCTGGCATTTTATTGCTGTCACTGATGAGAAACTGCTTCATCAGCTTTCTCTGTGCAGAGAACCGGGCCCAAAATACTTAGCGGAAGCTCCTTTTGCAGTTGCCGTAATTGCGGATAAGGATTCCAGTGACGTTTGGGTTGAGGATGCTTCCATAGCTGCAACTATTATGCAGCTGACAGCACAGGATATGGGTCTGGGTTCTTGTTGGATTCAGGTAAGAGAACGATTCCATACGGAACAGGAAAAAGCGGAGGATTACATCAAAAAAGTACTGCAAATACCTGAACAGTATAGTGTGGAATGTTTGCTTGCCATCGGATACCCTGCGGAGGAAAAGAATCCATACGAAGAAGATAAACTGCTCTATGACAAGCTACATTTTAATCAGTTCTAGGTTAAGTTTTAGCGAATAATGACTATTAAGAATAATCCCATACGGCTTGATTTTCGCTGCGTTATTGGCATGTGAAAATGTAAGTGTGCGAGGGAAAGACTCTAAAAATGCCTGCTTGAATCAGATAAGATTCAAGCAGGCATTACATTAGCTTTTTTTCGGACGTGGACGAATCAGTACAGTAAGGGCTAAAACCATCACTCCTGATACGAAAAGTCCCAACAGAATCAAAAGACCCGGAAGCAATCCTGCATTATCGCTGGTAAAACCTACGGAAAGTGCCTGCAGGAAACTATTTGCCGCCTTAGGACCAATCTCAATCTCCTGACGCGTGATCTCTTTTCCCTGATAGAGTACAACAATATGGTGTACACCTGCTTTTAACTCTTCCGGAATAATAAACTGTGCCTCAAAGGAACCATTCTCAGAAGATTCAACGATACCTAATTGTCTGGATTCCGATTGAATTACAATCTCAAGATTACCAACAGCTCCGGCAAACCCGGAACCGAAAATGAGTACCGGACTTCCAGCATGTATCAAGCTGCCCGATACATCAGCAATTTCCAGAGAACCTTTCGCATTGATAACAGTTTCCAGCTCCTCCGCCAATGTATCGGAGGCCTCTGAAGCAATATCGTCCGTATTTGCTTTCGTTTCCCCACTTTGGCCTATAGATATCTCATCCGTTGTATCCGTACCAGCTACTGGTGCTTTCGCACTATCTGGTGCTGCACTGCTTGCAGTGTCTGCCGAATCAGCTTCTGTACTGTCTGTTGTATCCTGTGCTGTGCCGTCTGTTTTGCCGGATTCCGTATTTACTACAGCATTATCCTCTATGCCGGATGCTGTACTGCCTGTTATACCGGATTCCGCGCTGCCTGCTGCGCTATCCTCTTTATCCGATGCTGTGCTGCCTGTTTTGCCGGATTCCGTTTTCCCTGCATTATTCTTTGAAACACTGTCCGCTTTACCACTTTCTGCTTTTCCCGTATTATCTGACTTTGTGTTTTCTGTTTTGCCGGATAGCGTACTGTCCGTTTTACCGGCTTTGTCCTGCACTGAACTGTTGGTTTTCGTGGCAGCCGCATTCTCTGTTTTTCCGGTATTAGCATCTTTATTATTATTCGTTGTATTATCGGTTTTCCCGGAACTTGCAGCCTTTGAATCTCCGGCCTTTACACTGCTTGATTTATCAGCATTTTCTCCGCCTGATTTACCGGATGCCTCGCTGTTGGTGCTGCCGGATGCCGTGCTGTCCGGAACTGTTGCCGGTGTTTTGCTGCCGGCCGGCCCAGCCGGTGTATCCCCCTTGGTTTCATCATATCCAGGCCATGGAACGGGTACTCCTGTGGCATCATCAAAGCCATCCAGGTCACAGTCTTCCAACGGAGCTGCATATACATTGTGAAAACTGCCGGGTGCTGTCAGAACCAGAACGCACATTAACACAAATGAAAAAATTATTTTATAAGAGACCTTCCTGAAACGCATTCCTGCGTTTCCATTACGAAACGTTTTCATCTAATCTTCTCCTTTCATGATACCTTGACCTATAACCGGCAGCCTGCTCCGATGGGTAAGTCATTGTCAGGTTCCGTATTGATGCTGGTTCCGTTCTCCGTATCACCCTCGCCAGTCTCCGCTTCATAAACCTCTGTATCATTAAATATACTGTCATTCAGACTATTTTCCTGCCGGCCCACAATAGCTGCAGCCACCATGGCACCGGTAATATTTGTGGCAGTCCGGCCGGTATCGGCAATAGCAGATATCGGTATACTAAGAACAATAAGCTCCAAGGGCAGCCCCACGGCACTTAAGACGCTTGCTGTGGTAATTGTTGCGGTTCCCGGAACCCCTGCGGTTCCAAGTGAAACAAACAGACTGATTACAGCTAATAGCAGATAATCTTTTATTCCGTAATGAATACCCAGTCCGTGAACACCATAGATCGCAATGAGAACGGGCCATATTCCGGCACACCCCGGCATTCCGATGGTAGTTCCCAGTGGAGTGGTAAAGTTCGCAACCTTTGGATCTACTCCGATTTGTCTGACCAGAATCCCGGTTGATATCGGTAAGGTTCCGGCACTGGATTGGGTTGAAAACCCAACTATCTGGGCCGGTAAAATCTTACGGAAAAATTTAATCGGATTAACTCTTGCAAATGCTTTTACCAATACGGCATTAATAACCCAGGTATCCAGGGCAAAGGCTATAAAGGAAACAATAAGCAATACCAGCAGAGACCACATAATACCCGAACGGCTGATACCGTTTCCGGTTGCCGTGGCAATCAGTGCCAATACGGCATAGGGAGTAAGGCTGATGATAAAATCCACTGCTTTAAAAATGATCATTTTGCAGGCTTCAATAAAACTCTTAAAGATTGCTACCTTTTCACGATTCTTATTTGCAACTAATACATAGGAAACTGCAATCAGTACCGCAAAGAGTATCATAGGAATCGTATTTTCATCTGCAATATCACTGATTATATTGCGGGGGAAGAATCCAATCAGTACCTGTGAAAACGGAACCACCTTGCTTTCAAAAGTCTGAGCATCAATCCCGTCCAGAGACAGGTAGGAATTTCTTCCGACACCAAAGGTCAGGCCCAGCCCAAGTGACAGAACAATGGCAAGTAAGGTAGTCATCAGCAGCCAGAATATGGATCGTAAGCCGATACCTTTTAACTGTGCAGTAGAACCTAAAGAAGTAATACTGCTGAGAATGGATACAATAATCAGAGGGCTTACAATGGCATTCAATGTACTGACATAGATTTTACCAATGGGCATAACCCATGAGGTGTGACCGGAAAAGATAATTCCTACCGCTACGCCGATTACCAGGGAACCTAAAATGATTACAGTAAAATTTACCTTCTTTTTTTGCAGTATATAAATTAAAATAAAAAATATCAATACAACCGCCAGCGCTGCTGCCGATAACCAGTCTATATTCATTTCTTTTAATTCCTTTCCCTGTCTGTGCGAAAAATTTTGATTACATTATGAACGAAATATCAGGATATGCCTTATACATTTCCTGATATTTCTTATTTATCTTAATGTTTTTCCCAGTTTATGTCTTTTGTTATGAATTATTCCGACACACGAATCATTATTTTTTAACGGTAAAGCTTACAGTAAAGGAGCTTGCTATTTTGTTGCTGCCGGCAACCGTAACCTTCGCCTTATAAGTACCCGCCTTAAGTCCGGCTTTGGGTGTAATGGTAAACGAATCACTGCCATTTTGATCTAAACTGCTGATGGAGGTTTTAGAAAGCTTGAAATATTTGCTTCCGGTTCCGGATAATGCTATCCCTAGCTTACCGGTAGGTCCGCCGTTATTTTTTACATTTACACTGTAAGCTTTTTGATCCGGGTAGCCCACTGCTGCCGCCGGGAAAGTATAATTACCGGTTTTGGAGAGGGATATAGCATATTTATCCGGTTTCAATACATTATCAAGTGCTGCTACTGCCTCACTGGCAAAATCCACTTTACTGAGGCCGTCAATACTTCCTTCTGCCGTTACTGCATTGGGAGCTTTTAAAACCCATGCAAGTTCAAGCATATACTCCGTGTAAGTTCCGTCATTTGCTGCATTTTTATGGAGCCATTGTTTTGTAACAGGTTCCGCTTTATCCTTGTTATAACTGATTAAGAATGGCAGCTGCAGACGAATTGCATTAGGATTTCCTGAGGACAGCCAGGGGTCTGCCGATGTGGCTGTACCGCTTAAGTCTCCGTTTGGATAATAGGCTATACTATTATTCTTCTTGGAGTTATTTTCCGTAGTAAAGTTATCCAGGTATTTTGCAAGCTCACCATACAGATAACTTATATTGCCTTTACCGGTGCTGATGTCAACACTGTTACGGGAATTGAAGGCACTTGAGGAGGCTGTTACTTTATTTATGTCAGCACCGGTACCAAAGGTTAACTGATTACCCTGTGTGGTATCATAAACATAAATCTTCTGATATCCATATTCTTTTGCTTTCGCCGCAACACTTCCGATAATTGCCTGGGTGTTATGGCACCAGGAGGCACCAAAGAATATAAGGTGATCGCCCGGTGAATTTAAGAGATTAATCAACTCTGCAAAATTTACCTGATGAAAAACAAATCCATTTTTATCGGCATCCGTAAATATTTCTGTGGCTGCGGCGCCGGTTCTGTTACCCAGCGGATCTGCTGTACCATTATTGTAATTAAAATAAGTTGCGGAGGCATTATACACTCTTTTAAAGAATTCAAAGTCTGTTCTTATGCTTGAAGGTATTACTAAAGCACTTCCGTCCCCTCCCCTAAAAACCCCGGCTATACTGGAAGCAGCGGCTTTTGCTGAAAAGTCTTCTGAATTCTTTAAACTGTAATATGAATTAATCTTAGGAGTACCCTCACTGTTATATGAAAAGAGCAATGTGTCCGTTGAGGTATAACCGGAAACCGGTTCGCCCGAAGGCAGCAGGCTGGTTATTCTGGTCCACAATTCATTTAAAGAAGTTCCGTTGGCGGTCTTAAAAATAGTATCACTCTTTGTTATATCAATCTGATAACCGTCGATGAATGGATCGAAATGATAGATTTTCGTAATTCCATCTTTTTTAGCCTGTGCGTTAATGGTACTTAATACCGCCTGGCTGGTTTTAAGTTTAGGACTACCAAATACGATGTAATAATTACCTTTACTGCTCAGAATATCCAATAAGCGTTCCTGGGTTACTGACTCAAAAACATGACCCGAAGTTATATCCTCATAAGAATCTGCAATATAATCTCCGGTAGTACCTTCTTTTACTTCACTCCACGGATATGTTTCAGGAGCTGTTGTTTCTGCACTAGCTACGGCTGGTAACAGCAGCGTAACGGCAAGTGCTAATGTGGCAACACCAACGGCAGCTCTTTTCAATATTGATTTCATAAATTTCCTCCCTTGAATTGAATTTACCTATTAGCTTTTGTGTGACCAATTAAAGCCGTACATGCATTTCATACTAAACTAATAGGAATTATATGTTTTATGATATGAATAGTATCACAGTTATTTCTGAATGTCAATAAATTTTAATATAAATTTTGGAAGGATTAATAAGATATGGTAAAACTATATGTTAATCCATTTTCCAAACATTTCAGACAGCCCCTATCAAGGCAATAATCATTGGTCAAAACAATTGCAGATAATAGTAATATCTCCTTCTTATATCAAACAAAGTATTAAGCCCGGTAAATTTTGATGTGGCAAAAATCTGTATTCTGTTGTAGAATTAAAATAAACAAAATTTATGCTATTATTAAAAACACAATATCAGATTACAGCCTTTCAAAATAAAAAACAGAGGCAAGTAAAAAAATAATTGTAAGGGAATGGGTAAAACTATGAAAAAACGGCAAGGATTTTTTTTATATTTCGCAATTGTCATTGTAATCATAAATTTTGTTCTAATATTTAATATAAATAAAGAGCGCGGTTACTATATTGGTAAAATAGAAAGTATGGAGAGAAACGATAATGTTACTACCGTAATTGTGTCCCCGATTCCCAGCAATCGCAGATTTGCATCTGAGATCAAGGCGAGCCACAAAATTGAATATGCCGATAATATAATGATTTCAGGCTTAGCAGATTCGAACAAAAAAAGAAAAGAACTTTATCTGGGGCAGCTCGGAGAAATGATAGATAATTTAAAAGCCGGTGATTCAATCCTATTTAAGGCGAAGAATTATGATAAAAATGATTACAAAATAGAAATTGATGAATTGGCGGTAGACCTTACTCAAGATTAATAAATTATATGAATGGCTGAATTAAAGAGAAGTACTTGTCATCTATTTCACTTTTCATTTATACTTAATAAATAATAATATTATAATTTTGTGTCTCACTCGATATTCAGTTTTTAGTAAGAATCTTTTTTACCTGCATCACACGAAATTGAAATTTTACTAGCATTGAGCCAGTCCAACTTAGTCATCTCAAAAAACAAACCTTATAGTTAAAATAAAATCCATGAAGCACACCTAAGGCAAACAATTTTAGCCTTATTTGTACTTCATGGATTTTTAATAGATACACTATAAAAGGTAATCAACCAAAGCTTATAAAAAGACGCTTTCGAAATGTCTTTCGAGTAAAATCTTGAAACTTTAATAAAACCTTACTTCATTTCAACCATTGAAGCCTGTGTGTACGGTTAAACTTTCACCGGCATTCAGGTGAATCATATCTTCCGCCAAAAGCGGGGCATCCTGTCGATATACTTTTTTACCCGGATACAGTGCTTCTAACTTAAGACGCAGTGTCACGCTATGCGGCGCTATATTTTTTACCGTAAACTCACCGGCGCTGTAAGTATACTCAATACCGTAGTTTTCCGCTGTTACCGTACCATAACGGTCTAAAACGGGACGAAGTTCAACATCCACATCAATTCCCTGACGCAGCCCTAAGTATTCCTGCAGCAGCACCCAGCTGTATACATTAGGATATTCATAATAATAGGCCGCACCATGCCAGTTTTTATTATCCTTATAATATACATGGTTCATATCATAACGTTCACCCATACGGTACCCGTCTGTCTCAGCCTGGGCAGCCACCTGCAGCAGCTGATGTCCCAGCACATCTCCTCTTCCAAGGAAAGCCCAATAAGCGGCATCCCAGCACCAGTAACGGCCGGCAGCACACAGATCATAAGGGCCGCCATCCCCAATTTCATCCTGTGTGTAATCGGCAATACTGGGAGATAAGAAGGTCGGAAAGCGCTGAAACTCTTCAAGATTTTCCTCAATAAGGGTTTTTACGGCCTGAACCTGTTTCTCATTCGCATATCCAAACAACACCGGAAGGCAATTAGCCAATAGATGCATGTGGTCATGAACTTGTCCATTTCGGTCTATCCAGTCAGTAAAACGGCTATGTTCTTCATCCCAAAAGCCATGGGGTACCGGCTTAATGAGTGTCTCTGCAATTACAGATGATAACTTCCGAAATCTGCTTTCCTCTTCACTCCGTCCTAAATGCCGCTCCAGTTCCGCCAGACATTCCAGTCCATGAGCTGCCATGGAGGCGGACATGCATTCCATACCATCTTTAATTACCTGATCTTCGTAAAAGACATCCGACCATAGCTTTCCATTCCGGTCTGTCAAATGTTCCAGCAAGGAAGCGGCTCCTTCCAGCTCCTTTATGTGAGCACGCAGCCAGTTTATATTTTTTGTTCCCGTATAATACAACCAGGCAGTTTCTAAAATCTCTACATTTCCTGTAATCAGAAACATCTCGGCGTTAGCAGAGTGGTCCATACTGTCTCTGCGTACATGGTATTCCCGTTCCCCTTTTGGCTGAACAGCGCAGGGATTTCTCCACAGACCCACCGGATCTTCCCGCATCATCTTAAACTGAAGATTCATCATTCTCTCCACTACAGCCAGTTCACACTGTCCATGAACAGCGATCCGGCCTTTGCATTGAAATTCATGATCCACATCCGGATACGTACCGGCATACTCACCGGGCTGCAAGGTGCTCAGCACATAACCCTCATGGACGGGATAAGCCAGGGCATCGGTTTCTTCGATTACAGAAGGAAGCAGGGTATCCCAATAAAAGCGGGCATATGTTTTTTCCAGCTTTTCTCCGTCTTTCATTTGCAGGGAAATCCCCTTACCAAAGATATCGCAGGGCGGCCAGCCGGAATACAGCGTAAGTACATAGCTGCCGGGTGAAAGTTTTACTGTAACACCGGTCTGTACTGTTTCTGCAGCTTTTTCCCCTGCTCCGCTGATACACACCGTTTTACCCGAAGAATCCCTGTCCGGGAGAATCCACAAATTTCCGTTGCAGTTAATCTTCGAGGTTTTCTGTGATAGACAAAGACTGTATAGTCCCTTTTCATTTTGCCAAATTCCTGCCACACGTGATAACCCAAAGCTAAGACAGGTTAACTCCTGATGGGAGGTCAGCAGATATTCTGTCTCGTTATTTAACTCCAAATGACCGCCTGTAAAAACAAAAGGCAGTTCCTGTGATTTAATTTTGTCTTGTTCCATTTCTTCCTCCCTATTTATGCTGCACCTATGAAGCAGTCATTCCAAGTCTTACGTTTATTTAATCCCATAGAAGATTTATCTTCTGCCTGGTCTTAATAACGCCTTTTATTTTAACACTTATTTTTGAATTAAACCAGCTAATATTCTGATCGGAACGGCTGAAAATCTATAAGTTTTTAAACATGTAATAGTAATAAAATACCGGCCGGGAACGGAAATATCCTTTCCTTCCCGGCCAGTTTTGTTATTTCATACTCTGCAGTTTTTCCTGGTATTGTGTATTATAGAAAGTTTCTACTTTGTCCATGCCAAGAGCATCCACTTCTGCAATAAACTTATCATATTCCGCTTTCCAGTCTTCTGAGAAAACCATACTTACAACATATAGCTGAAGTAATTCATGGGCTTTTTGCAAAATAATACCTTCTTCACTGGCCGGATCGGGTGAACGGAAGTCAAGTTCCGGAACATATACTACCTTGGGGCCGTAAACCTTATTGTAACTTGCCATTTTTTCATTACTGGTATCCCACCAGGGCAGATTCCACAACATTTCATTGCAGGCAATCCAATATTCTCCCAGTCCGTTTTTAGCAGCTACACCGCTCCAGTCCGCATTTTTATCCGTAACATAATCCGGAAGCATGGTAGGCTTGCCGTCTACAAGCTTCCACTGAGGTCCGTTTATAACATCGCCGCTATAGGTGTCTCCTTGTATCCCCCAGGAAACATCCTGGTGTCCCTCTACTGAGGCCATATATTCCAGGAAACGGATGGCACGCGCAGGGTCCTGGCACTTTTTGCTGATAACCGTGGCCAGCCAGCCGGCTCCGGTACGGCTCTGTTTGTAGGTATCAAAGGGTCCTACCACGATATACTGGGTATCCGGATTGTCTTCCGGTACCTTTTCTCCGTCAGAAATTACCCAGGTATAAGAAATTACGTCTCCCCTTGTAATTTTCGCGTTATTTACGTCTTTCGAATCAATGAAGGGGTCCTGATTCAGCAGACCTTTCTTCTGTAAATCATGCATAAATGCAATTGTATTCTGAAACTCCTCACTGCGCGCCTGCCAGCGGATTTGTCCGCCCTGATCCGTCATATTGTTGCTCATACCAAACTGCACACCCAAATTACCCATGGAGGCATTCAGCGCCAGGGTACTGGCTGAAACTGCGTTGTCGGCGGGATAAAAAGCGATTTTATCCGGGTGGTTCGCGTGCATTTTCTCAAGGGCTGCAACAAAATCGGCCTGGGTTTTTATCTCCGGTGACCCGATTTCTTCATAGTAATCCTTACGCACGGACAATACCGGCTGGTTGGTACCTACCATCTGGTCATATTCTCTCGCCGCTTTTTGCCAGGCCTCTCCCTGGACCCAGGTAGTAAACCGGTAGGTTTTGCCGTCCGCCGAACGATAGTTCTGAAGGATTTCCTTGGGCATTATGTCTCGCATTTTAGGTGCATACTGGTCGATCAGATCATCAAGCGCCCAGACCAGTCCTGCATCAATCATTTTTTGCAGAGCCGGGTCATTGCGGTCGATGGTCATAATATCCGGCAGCTGATCTCCTGCTATCATCATATTCAATTTCTGTCCGTCGTCAGCAACGGGCTTGGTCATTTCTAAGTCAACACCTGTCTTTTCTGTCACTCTGCGGGCTGTATCATCCTCCCAGTTCAGCCCGAACCAGGAAAAATTCACATAGTAAGACAGTTTAATAGGCGAGGTGTCTTCTTTCCACTCCAGATCAGCAGGATCAGCCTGCCAGCCGATCCGTTCCCAATTTATCTCCTCCTGGACATTGGGCTCCTCGGTTTTTGCGGCTGTATTATCAGCTGATGCGGTTTCATTGGATACCGAATTATCCAATGTATTCGTGCCGGTTGGCGTTTCAGTCTTTGACTTACAGCCGGTGAGCCAGCTCGTGGCCAGTACTGCCGTTAAAAGCAGAGCAAAAATTCTTGAGCTTCTTTTTCTCATAATATCCTCCTTTTACAAATATAAGTTTTTCATTTTTCCCTATGATACCTGCCCCTTAAAATCACCCCTTTTAAACAAAGTTACTCCTATAGAACTTAGCCTTTCACAGAACCGATCATCATTCCCTTCACAAAATATTTTTGGATATATGGATAAACAATAGTTATGGGTGCTACCGCAATCATAAGCATTGCATATCGGACGGATTCGGGTGTGGTGACGGTGGCTGAGCCTGAAACAGATATTACCTTTTGTAATTCCTGCTGAGCCTGAGCCAAAGACATGGTTCGCATTAGTACGGCGGGCAAGGTCATCAGCTTTTCACTTGTAATAAAGAAAGCCGGGTGAAACCAGTCATTCCAATGCCATACGCCGGCAAACAAGGCTAAAGTGGCAATAATGGGCAGCGAAAGGGGCATGATAATTTTAAACAAGATCACAAAATCGTTTGCTCCGTCTATTTTAGCAGACTCCATTAAAGCGTCGGGCAATTCACTAATAAAAGAAATAAACAATACAATGTAATAAAACTGAAATATATTTGGCAGGATATAAACTAAAAAATTATTTAGCAGTCCAATCTGGCTGTACAGCAGATAGGAGTACACAACACTTGCCGGAAAATATAAGGTAACCAGTCCAAACACCATATAAAATCTGCGTCCTATTAATTTTCTGCTGGAAAGCGCATATGCCGCCATGGAGGTACCAATAATCGCAATTGCTGTTCCCGCAACGGTTCTGAGGACTGTCATAGCAAAAGCTCCCAGCAGGTTTTTGTTACGGAACACCATGATATAATTCTCCAGGGTAAAGGCCCGGGGCCAAAAGTAGATGCCGCCTCTGACAGCGTCCTTTCCTTCATTAAAGGAATTAATAAGACAGTAGTAGATCGGATATAAGGTTACGGTTAAAACAAGGATTGAAATAATGACAGTTACTACGTTAATTATACGGTCTTCTCTATTTTTTGCAATCATATCACCTTACTCCTTTACATAATTCCTGATCCGAAGGTCTTTTTTGATACTTTATTGGCACTAAATAATAACAGTACGGAAAGTATGGATAAAATCAGGTTTGCAGCGGCTGCAAAGGAAAACCTGAGCTGATTTAATCCGGTGTTAACCACAAAAGTCTGCAGGACATAGGACGTTTCATGGTTAAATGCATTACCAAGCAGATATGACTGGTTAAAGTTGGAGCCAACCGGGCCGCCGCTCAGCAGATTACCCATGTTCAAAACAAACAGCGCACCAATGGTTCCGGTTATTGAGCGGAGTGTTATACTAAACATTCTTCTCAGCCGTCCGGCGCCGTCTACCGATGCAGCCTCATACAGCTCAGGGCTGATACCCGCGATTGCCGCCAGATAAATAATTGCATTCCAGCCGGTTTCCTGCCAGCAGTCAATCATAACCCCAATCCACCAAAACCATTTGGACTCCGTAAGAAAATCCACCGGTTTTGCGATGATGCCGAACCGAAGCAGCAGATCATTGATGGGGCCTCCTCTGTCCAAGAATACCATCCATAACGTCGCTACAATTACATATGATAAAAAATGAGGCAGATAACTTCCGGTCTGGGTCAATTTTTTCAGTCTTGTAAAGGGAAGCTCATTCAGCACCAGGGCCAGCAGGATGGGCATTGTAAAAGTAAATGCAAATTTAAGCAGACTCATCCCAAAAGTATTACGCAGTGCCAGATAAAAATCCTTATCGGAAAATAATTCCCGGAAATATTTAAACCCAGCCAGGCTTTTACCAAAAAAACCGTCCGTCAGGTCATAATTTAGAAAAGCGTTAAACAGGCCGAAAATCGGTATGTAAGCAAAAACAAAGAAAAAAATCATTGCCGGAATTATCATAGCCTGCAGCTGCCACTGCTTTTTAAACTCCCGGATTCTTTGGTTCCCGCCCTGAGGTTTCGTTAATTTTTTTTGCATCATATCTCCTTCGCTGCTACTTGTTTTCACGAAATAAAAATGATAGAATAAGAAAGCAAATCGTTCTTCCGTCAATATTTATAATATGTTCGTGTGATTCATATAAAAATTATATCTTTTTAACAGTACTAAATCAGTGAACAATAATTGGATTTAGTATATTTTTTTCAGCTGCAGGAGAAGTAAAATTATGAATGCAATACGTACACTATCACGAAGAATGCGTTATAAGACAAAATTAATGTTGTGTTATCTATGTTCCATTTTGCTGCCTATTCTTTTTGGGCTTATATACCTGTACAATACCATGGTGTCAAATGCCGGTCAGCCCTTGTTAAATACCATATACCAGCGTATGGAACAGGAACGGTCCGGTGTGGAAAAAACAGTTGAGGATATGCAAAAATCTGCTCATCTTTTATCCACCCAAACTGATATAAACCGTTTTTTTATCCGTAACTATTATGATCCGGTAGAATTAATCAAAACCATGAATTATCAAATCATGCCTACTCTTTCCTGGTATGATGCCAATTCAAAATTCGGTCAGCAGTTCCGGTTTATAACACAAAACACCTATCTTCCCGAAAATGAATTCTGGGAACAGGCAGCCCGTTACACCGGAGAAGCCTGGTATCAGAATGCGGTTAAAAAGAGCAGCGGCGGCTACTATCGTGAGGCATGGCATCCATCCAGGGACTACCTATATACTTCTCATAAAAATAACCTGGTATACACCTGGTTTTATCCGCTGTTGTCCTCCGGCGCCGGTAACCTCACTTTACTGGAAGTCTCCATTGATGCAGAACATATCTTTGAGGGTATTAATGAAGCACCCATTGCAGAAAGCGGCTTTTTGTTTACCTGCTATAATGACAAACTGATTTACACCGGAGGTTTACAGGCTGATTTGGCAAAATGGCTTCAATCCGAACAAGGCAGAAGGCTTATTAACGAAACTGAAATAAAAGAAACCATATATATGAACGGTAAATCCTATTACCTGTCCACTTTACGGATCAAAAATCTGGATACCGTTCTTGGCTGCATCGTGCCCCAGGAGGAAATTGATGCGCCGGCCAGAGCTGCAAGAAATGGTTTTGCAGCCGTCTCACTGGGAATTATTCTTGCAATTCTCCTGATTTCCTATGTTGTAGCCACCTTCCTGCTGCAAAGAATTCAACGTATACTGGCTGCCGTAAAGACCATTCAAAAAGGTAATTTTGACATACGTATTCCTTTATACGGCGAAGATGAGATCGATGAACTGGCACAGGAAATTAATATTATGGCCGGTAAGATCGATGAGTTAATTAATACGGTCTACCTGTCTGAAAATCTGCAAAAAGAGAGTCAGCTGGCAGCATTACAGTCCCAGATCAATCCTCATTTTTTATTTAATACTCTGGAGACCATGAAAATGGCTGCTGAGCTGGGCGAAACAGAAAGGCTGAAAACCGGACTTACCTCCCTGGGCGGCCTGATGCGCTACACTCTTTCGGCAGCAAAAAATCCGGTATCTCTGGATATTGAGCTGCGTAACCTCTCCTATTACATGAACATTCAAAATATGCTCCTGGATGATAGAATCCGTTTTCGGGTGGATATTCCGGAAGACCTGCAGAAAAAGGTGCGTATCCTTCCTCTGACTCTGCAGCCTATTTTGGAGAACAGTATACAGCATGGTTTCAAAAGGAGAATCGGTATCTTAGAAATAATGCTTACCTTTGAGCAATCCGAAGCCGGAACCCTTTTGACTGTGTCGGATAATGGTTCCGGAATTACTGAAAAGACACTTATAAACCTGCTGGCCGAACTAAAAAGAGACCAACAGCCGCAGAATACCAGAGCACGGGGCGGAATCGGCCTATGGAATGTAAACCGGCGTCTGATTCTGACTTTTGGGGAGTCCAGCGCCTTGCAAATTACTCAAAACCCTATGGGCGGAGTAATCACCCGCATCTTTCTGCCGAAAGACAATATAAGTATCGAGGAGGAAAGCCAATGTACAGACTGCTAATTGCTGAGGATGATTCTACTATCCGCCGGGGACTGGTTAAAATTATTGAAGAAATGGAATTGTCTGTGGAGAATATACAGGAGGCAGAAAACGGACAAAGTGCCTTAGCTTTATGCGAAACTTTTTTACCGCATATTATTATTACGGATATAAGAATGCCCCTGATGGACGGTCTGGAGCTGATTGGTACCATAAGACAGGAACAGCACAGCATTTCTTTTGTAATCATCAGCGGCTACAGTGACTTTGAATATGCAAAAAAGGCAATCCAGTATGGTGTAAAAGAATACCTCTTAAAGCCCATTGAAAAAGATGAACTAAAAACCGCCCTGCTTCGGATCATTGAACAGCTGGATGCCAAATCGGAAGCCGAACGCAGATACCTGACCGAAACAAAGGCTTATACCGAACAGATTGAACAGTATGAAAAAAATTTAATGTGGGATGTTATGACCGGACATAATACGGTTTCAGAACTGAACAATAAAATCAGCATGCTGAAAAATACTATTCCGGATAAACCCCTATTGATTGCCGCAGGATATGGTGACGCTTTTCAGGCAAAGGATCTTGCTTCTATTCTTGCTGCCGCTTTACCAGATTGGAAGCTGCTTTTATGTAATACCGCCGCCTACCGTTATCATTATGCATTGCTTTATTTCGATTCCGGCCGTACATGGGATGATTTTAGCGGTGCCCTGCCGGAACACTACCGAAAACGGATCGAGACTGTAATTCAGGGGAAGTATCCGACACATATTCTGGCTCTTGCCATGGCAGCGGAACAAAAACAGATACCGGATGCCTGTACAACCTGCAGATCTTTGCTGGATTCCCGTCTGGTATCCCACAGAGCGGAAGGGGTACTTACCGTATCCGAACAGCATAAGGCCCAAACTGTGGAGGAGGCCACCTTCCTGACACCTCCTATCCGGAATGCCATGGACACCAATGATTACCTGTCCATTGAGAGAATTATTAAAGACTATTTTGATAACTTACTGACAGATATCAACTGTACGGCAGAGGTTTTAATCCGCCAGGCAAAAATTATAGAATTATCCGTACTGGCTTATACGGCGGAACAGTACCGTTACCACGAAAAGCAGTTGAATCAGCTGCAGACCATTGAGTTTCTGCTTAGTGCTTCACAAACAGCCAAGGATTTCGTGGATGCAGTTGTTTCACGCATAACAACCATTGCAAAAAACCACCGGCCATCGGATACCATATCACCGGTGGAACAAGTACTTTTATATGTGAACCGGCATTATGCAAAGGATATTACTCTTGTTTACGCTGCTAATCTGGCAAATATGAACACCAATTATTTCAGTACACTGTTCAAAAAGAAAACCGGTTTATCCTTTGTTGCCTATTTACAGCTGGTACGTATTCAGCATGCAAAAGAACTGCTCAGGGACCCAACTTTAAAAATATATGAAATTGCGGAACGCATCGGCTTCCAGAATGAAAAATATTTTATGAAAGTATTTAAAGCGGTGGCGGGTAAGACTCCCTCTGAGTATAAGCAGGACAGTGAGCATTTCTAGCAGAATAAGAAGAAGGGCGGCTTTGCCGCCAATGTCATTTATAAGAGAGGACTTAATACAGGCTCTTGCTTACAAGGACAGGTGTTTGAGATTTTTCAAACCCTGTCCTTCCCTTTTTAACTGGATTATTATTTTTTGGTATTACAAAGAAGACAGATTGCTATCTGTCGAAAATTATAATATACTTATCAAATTTACCATTATCTGTTCAAATACTACTTGACTTGTGAATCAATTCACGCTATACTGTGAATATATTCACACTTCAAATTAAGGAGTATCTTATGCCAAAAAACACTTTCTTTCGTTTAGATGAAGCAAGGCGCGAGGAAATATCTATTAGTGCTATGCATCTTTTTGTTGATAATCCTTACGAGGATATCACTATGAAGATGGTTTTAGATAGTTTGTCCATGCACCCAGGAACATTTTATCGGTATTTTGAAGACAAAGATGACCTTTATTGTCTTTTAATACGAAATGTGATCCAGAAAAGAGCTGCGTATTTTAATAACGGTACTGAAGATTCCCTTTTCCACTTTTTCCTTACCGGCTTATTTGGCAGCGTTAATGGCATTGCGACCGAGCCACTGAATGAATTGGAAATCAAACTCACAGAAACATTTTTATACATTCCTGAGAACATTTTGCTTAAAATATATCTGAATGTGCTAAAGGGCGAGTCATTCCCCTTAATCAAGAACATTTTACGCCGAATGAGGGTTGACGGATATCTACGACCTGATATTGACGACGAGTTGATTTCTTTTATGTTTGAGTCAATGCAGTTTAATTTAGTCATGTTTTTTAGGGAATTCGATATTAAGGACTCTGCGCTTCAGCAAAAGATCAGCAGTTACTTTACTGACTTTATGGGTCATGGGCTGATTGAAGATCATAAATATTCTGAAATTATGAGCGATCTCAAGAAATCCAAAGAGTAGATATGATTCACTGAAGATAGGATGCAGTAGTCTCACCATTTTGAAAAGCGCTTATAGTGCATTGTATCTATTTCACACGCGCCACTTTTATTAAATAAGGAGGAACAAGAAAATGAAAACTTATGACACATTTCCAGAACCAATTGGTGGCTATACGGTCGGCCGAACCCAGATGGATTTTGAGTACACGGCATCCGATCACTCAAAAAGGGAATTGACGGCGTTTGTGTACTATCCGTCCGACAGTAGCGAAGGTAAGGCTACATCAGCGTACATGTTTCCTGAAGTCTACGAGATGTTTAATGAGCGGCCACTTGTCTCTGTCTTGAAGGATGTTTTCTCTATAGATATCAAGACCCAGTGTTACGACGACCTTATCCTCTCCGTGAAGGAAAAGCGCTATCCCGTGTTATTTTATGTTTGCGGCGGGGGCAGCTCTCCAGAATGGGGTACAGTGATCTGTACAGACTTGGCAAGCATGGGATATGTTGTGGTAAGCATAGGCCATCAGAATAGCACGATATATAAGCGGAAAGATGGGCGCCTGTTTAATATATCAAAGGATTTTTCGGATGTCATTATGGCGTTTTCGGAAGATCCTAAGATGCTTAAGTTGGCTGGTAAGATGGAGATGCGGCCAAACGATGAAACTGCAATTGAGATGTGCCATAACGTACTTGCACTGCCTATACTTGAAAAGGTAACAGAGTATAGTAAATTACAGGCAGAAGATGTAAGGTATATAGCCGATTTTCTTTACAAACTGGACTCTGGAGAGCAAAATTCCATTTTTAAAGGCAGATTGCTGCTTGACACCGGCATGGGCATAGTCGGACATTCTTATGGAGGGCCTACGACGGCGATTGTTTGCCGGGATGATGTCCGGTTCGCCTGCGGTATTTGCTTAGATAGCGGTGCGTTCGGCCTTCAGGGCAGCGACCTTAAAAAACCCTTCTTGCTGCTGTTTTGCGAACCGAACTACAACATGAATGTGATAATTGGTGCTAACAATAGCATGGAAACCTATTATTTCTCTGTTGATCGTGTTGCACATTTAGATTACTGCGACTTCGTGTTTACCTGTGTTAATGAGGAATTCACAGGAGAACGGGATGCTATGGAGATGCGAAATCTTGTTACAGACTATACGAAGAACTTTTTTGATCATTACATACTTAAGAAGGCTGCGAATGTGGAAAATCTGGTATACGATGGCGTGGACCTGATCAAGAAGACCAGCAATAAGTGACATAACCGAAAGGTTACCGATAAACGCATACCAAATAGCTAGCAGTACAGACACAAAGCCGATACCCCCTATTACGCGGTTATCGGCTCTCTCATATTTCAGGCATTTCACACTAAGCTCCCATGGCATAAATCATCTGCTGGCAGATGATTTACTGCCTCAAATCAGGGTGTGAAATGTCTTTTATTTCACGCTAACGCCCATGCCTTTCGGGCATAAATCGTGAAGAATAGCCTCCTTTGCTATTCTTCTATTGACTCGCATGCATTTCACGAGGCAATTCACACTATCTCACCGATTTTAATATCTGCTCAATTCATCGGTTCCGTCATCCGGAATTTTTTCAATTTTACGGATGATAATATCATAGGAATAAGCATCATTAACCTTTACATTTATTTTATCATTTACTTTGCCATGCAGCAAAGCCTTACCCAGTGGAGAATCAATGCTAATCTTCCCTTTTAGGGTATTTGACCTTACCGTTGTTACAAGCTTGTAGGTAACTTCTTCATCGTCTTCCGGTAAGTAAACCGTAACCATGTTATTAAGACCAACTTCATCGGCCTGGGATTCATCAGATATAATATTTGCTGTTTTTATCATTCTTTCAAGATACCGGATTCTGCTTTCGTTTTGGTTCTTAAACTGTTTGGCAGCTTTGTATTCAAAATTCTCGCTTAAATCACCATGTGCCCTTGCTTCTTTAACATCATCAAGAGCTTCTCTCCGGATTACAAGCTTCCTGTGTTCAATCTCTTCTTCCATTTTTTTTATGTCCTGAATTGTTATCTTATCATACATAATGAATCACTCCCATGGTTATTAACATGGAGTAATTATAACACAGTATTCATAATTAATAGTAGAGTTTGCTTTAATTTTATGCAGATTTTCAATTGATTTTTGGCTTGTTTTATTATTGAAAACTATTGATACCTTTATCTGTCTCCGGTTGAGATACCTGATGGCCGCTTTTGCTATTCTTCTAATATATCACATGCATTTGCGAGGTAATCCACACTAGCTCCCATATCATAAAACATCTTCTCGCAGATGCTTTAATTCCGCAAATCAAGGTGTAAAATGTCTTTTATTTCGCACTAACCACAGAATCTAATTTTGTACTTCAAAGCCCATGTACTGGCTATATAATTGTTCAAAGGTATTAAATTGTTCAACTTTCTTCCCAACCTTGTTATACTCCTCCAGATAATCATCCATAGCCTGTAAAAATTTATCTCTGAATAATTTAAGATTATTTGAATCAAAATACTGCATTAAATCGAATTTTTTAGTGCCTCTTGTGTCTGTCATTTCATCCAGGTAGTTCTGTGCGCCCATGGCTACATGAAAGGCGTAAGATACATTTCCTGTTTCCATGCTTTTTAATACCTTATTACGGCAGTTACACCATAACTCTTCATAGGTACCACATAAATTATCATAAGTCGGTATTGACGGTTGTGAAAATTCCTTATACATAGCATCATATAGTTCAACCATATTTTTGAGAAATTGTCCGGAAGCACAACGGATATCATCGATTGTCCCGGCATGAATCACTGACATATAAATGTTTTCAAAATCTTGCGGCAGATAACGGTATGTGCTTATTTCCTCCAGATATCGCTTGACACCTCGTTTAATATAAGTGTTATTTAAATTTGTCAGTGCATTAATCAGGTTATATAATACTCCACAGGAAGCATACCTTACCTTCCCCAGTTCTTCGGTAAGCATGGTGTTGGCATATTCTTGTTTTGCTCTGTCTATATGTTCTTTGGCTCTCATAATGCATTCAGTTCCAATGGGTTTGGCCAGGCCATCCAGTGCTCTTTGTTTATAGGAATTAAATTTCTCCATATATTCAGGCTTGGCGGAATATAATATCTGTGAATCAACCAAGTGCGATATAAACGGATTTTCAAGCTTTGCTTTTGCTTCTATGGCTGACCATGGAGTACAATATAGGTCGTAGCCTACATCCTCCAGTATAAAACACATAGCTATACCCCAGCCACTATCTGTGTTATTAATAATAATCAGATCCAGATCACTTTTTTCATGATAATCTTCTGTACTAAAGGAACCTGTTAGTCCAATGATGGCTACATCCTCCGGAAAGTCCCTCTTGGTGCGTTCTATTACCATATTGATAAGCTTTTCATTTTTAGCTAAAAGTCTTTGTCTCATTTTATCATCCATATATACTCTTCTTCCCACGTTATATATCATACCTACTATAACATACGTTTATTGTAGGTATCTTTTATTATATCCCCAAAGTGATATCTGAGGAGTTCCAAGTTTAACTATAATCAATCTATGCCAGCTAAATGAAAGGGTCTGGAATAACAATGATATTCGTAAGAATATTTACCATATAGTTAAGACAACCCTTCCAGAACAACATCGGCAATATGAAAAAGGGTTTACGGAAACATGGATTTCATTTTATTCAGGATTATATCTTCATAAAGCACTATACAATAAGGGTTTTATAACCATTCCTGGAGAGTTTGACCAAACACCTGTTGCATGCTATATTTATGAAAAATAAGTAAACAGCTAAGGGCAGCACCTGTAGCATCAGGTATCTGCCCATATTGTTTAATATAATTTTAATTTTTCAATATATAATTGTGCATTGGGGTTAATTCTTTCGTTATCCCTGTACTTTTTTGATTATAGGTATCAATAGATCCAATTGAACATCTTCTTCATTTAAGTTAATATCCTGAACACTGTTATAATAATTGAGATATTCTTCCAGCATGCCGCCCATACTAGCTGGATCACCCAGATTGGCTGCATATTTATCACTATTTTCAACCCACTGCACTAACCAATCCCACTCATGGAAATTCCCCATTTTGATCATATGTGCAGCATATAGTCCGCCGGGGAATTCCTTTATTTTATAATACTCCGGTACTGCAAAATTCCTCGGAATCGTGACCCAGATCTCATATCCGTGATCCGGCATTCCTTCTTTCGTATCTGCTGAGCAGTTAGGATTGTTGAAACCATAATATCTCAAATCTGGTTTGGTTTTGAGCAAACCGCTTTCCCTTACAAACTTATCCATCTCCTCTTTTGCACGATATTCCGGTTCTTCACAATAATACTGAATCGATACTACTTTGGACGGCGGCAGATTAACAATTCTCACGTCCTTTAATTGATACTCATTTGCCTGTTTTGATTCTGACATTGATATTTCCTCCTTAAGATTATTTAATTGAAGTTTCTGAGTTCAAACCTATTGCAGGAACCCTATATATCCCTTCTATAATCAGTATAGAGGACGACACGACGTCAAAGTCAATAGTTGCCGGATAATTCTTTTTAGTTTTCAATTTATTGAAATAGCCATAATTTTTAATCCCATTGACCCGGAAATCTTCATATTTCCAAATTTCCCCACGAAAACATAAATTAAATCTGTTTCATCTGACAATTTCGCCAATTACTATAAAATTGATGAGCTTTTCATTTTTAGCTAAAAGTCTATTTCTCATATTTTCATCCATATACCATACTGTCTCAAATCTGGTTTGGTTTTGAGCAAACCGTTTTCCCTTACAAACTTATCCGTCTCCTCTTTTGCACGATATTCCGGTTCTTCACAATAATACTGAATCGATACTACTTTGGGCGGCGACAGATTAACAATTCTCATGTCCTTTAATTGATACTCATTTGCCTGTTTTGATACTGCCACTGATATTTCCTCCTTAAGATTATTTAATTGAAGTTTCTGAGTTCAAACCTATTGCAGGAACCCTATATATTCCTTCTATAATCAGTATAGAGGACGACACGACGGCAAAGTCAATAGTTGCCAGATAATTCTTTTTAGTTTTCAATTTATTGAAATAGCCATAATTTTTAATCCCATTGACCGGGAAATCTTAATTTCTTCAATTGAGGAAATTTCTTATTATGTTCTTCTACTTCTTCCTTCGGAAGATTTTCAAACACCTTGGATTCATAGAATTTTCCTTGAACCTCTTTCATACTGTCTTTTGACAATTCAATTCCCATAAATGCATCAAAGTTTTTACCATCCGCCGTTGTAATATGAAAATTATCACACGTTTTAAATCCTATTCTGGGATAGTAGTCCGGTTCGCCAAAAATTACAATGCCCTTGTAGCCCTTATCTGCCGCCAATGCCATGGTTTCTTTTAATAGCAGCTCGCCTACACCGCAGCCCTGCCATGCCGGTTCTATACAAAGCGGACCAAAAGTTATTATATCATATGTATTAGCTCCATCAACTACTTTTGCCTTGGAATACATAATACAACCGATAACAGCTCCATCCTTAACCGCTATTCTGCTTAGTTCCGGAAGATAATCATTATCCTGGCGTAATTTATGAACGAGATAATGCTCGTCACATCCAAGATGATGTTTATTCCAGAAGGCATGCTGTGTCATCAACTCGACATTATACCAGTCATCCCTGGTTTCCATCCTGATTTCAATATCTTCACGGCTTAACCTTTTTCTGACTTCCGGAAACCAACCAAACTCCAGCCTGACTTCTTTTCTCTCCAAATCATTGTTTTTGTAACAGCAGGTATCCATTCCAATTAGAGTAAATCCCTCATGCTGATAGAAATCTATGGCATTCACATTACAGGACTGCGTTTCCAAAATAATGGCGCGGCGCCGTTCTCTTCTTGCCTGTTCCTTTGCCATTTCGATTAAGCCATGACCGATGCCCTTTTTTTGATATTTATCTGCTACCCATAGCTCGGTAATTCTCAGTCGATTAGACCACAATTCCTGATCTGTTTCAATTGCGGCAACTAATTCATCCTGATTTAACACTCCCCAGGCATAAGCATGTTCCCAGTGCTCCTCATATAACTGATCCGGAAAATCATATTCGTCCGCCGTATGGGTTACCGGCTCCGTAAAGACTTTCTTTTCAATCTCAGCAGCATATCCTTTCTCTGTTTTATTTACAGTAACATCATAATATTTATCTGTTGTATACTGTATTGGAAGTATCGTTCCCTTCCATTTCTCTTTCGGTAAATGTATAATGTCAAATTCCATAGTTTTAAATATCTCCTTTTACATGGTTTTTAGAATTGGAGTATCAAAAGTCAGCTTTTTTGAGTCTGAATGAATATAAGTATATACATAAAATACAGTTAGTGAAACCTTTTGGCACTTGAATCTTTTTATGTAAGCTTATAAATGACACACCTATTTCTAATAGCATATTTTTACAAAAATACATTTTGCGCTACATGATCCATGCTTCGTCCTGGTTTCGAGTTTCAATTATCTGCTCTATATTGCTCATACATATCCTGTGTATACCGGGTTATATTTTCATCGTATTCCGGATAATTGTAGTTTAATAGTCCGGCTACCTCTTGTGAAACTTCCCGGAATAATTCGTGGCATTTGAATAAGGCTTCCCATACGTGTTCATAAGAGTCCATTTGATACGTAGCCAGCAGCTCCTCCCATAATTCTTCCGTAACATACTTGTCCAGAAACTTATAATTCTTGCCGATGCTTAGCCTGAATCCGGTCTCAATTCCGACTTGCCAGGATATCATTCTTAATAGCTCCTGGCGTACGATCTGATTCAAATGATCGATGGCAAATAGAATCTCCCTTCGGCACAGCCCTTTTACTACATAGGTGGTTGTATTCCAAAATTCATTGCAGCAGTCATCAAAGGTCCTTGACGTAGGCCTTTTCACATGATAATCTATGTCATCCGGAACTATAGTCTGTTTGATTCTATTATCTTTATCAACCAGAATCTTAATTAATTTATCCCCGTTAAGGTAATCCTCCAGCTCTTCTAATGGTAATAATGTAAGGTCTATTTTAGTGTAATCATCAAAGAGCATTATATAAGAAAATCCTTTCTGCTCAGCGGGGAATAATTCCATCGCTTCCGGTTTCTGCATCATAATTATCTTTCCAAACCGCCCTAACCATTCATCATCCTCAGTAAATACCTCCATGCGGTTAACAAAATATGTGATATCATAGTCCTGAAATGTATCTTTCGGAATATTAACATTCGTACGTGAGCCTTCAAGGGCAGCAATCCGGATACGGTTGTCTTCCCTGGCAATTGTAAGAATAAGCTCCATCATTTCTTCTTCTGATCTCATAAAGTGATCTCCTCCTTATTGATTCAAATTCGTGAAACTGTCTTTTTTACAGAATCAATATTGTTAACAAATTAATATAATTGTACCATATATGCAAATATTTACCAAACTTTATTTCCCTGCTGTTTGTGCCATAATCCATAATAAATAAATAAAAAAACCTCTAACGTCTGGAGAATCAATTTGTTTTGATTCCCCAGACGTTAGAGTCTTATAAAAATATAATTACCGGCGTACCCTCTTTAAAGTAGCTCGGCTGGAAGTTCCTATAATAAGCGGCACCGTCTCGATATACACATCACTGGTATCAAGGCCGAACCAATTCGTCGGAGAAACTGTGTGCTTCTTAATAAACAATTTGGACCGGAGTATAAAAGAATTCCAGAAAGAAATTTTCGATTCCTGGGAAAGGACTTCCTGGATTAGTACAAAACGAAAATCTCCTAAATTTCGGCCGGGCATTGTGGAATAATTGGCTAATTGAAGTTTAATTTCACCGTTCTCAACCAGCTCCTCCGTAATCTGCCGCATAAATACATTTAATTTTTGCTCTACCCGAAAACCAAGTTTAAGCTGGACTTTAACAATATAAAAAGTATTAAAGGTTTCTACCTTATATTCTGCCTGGTACGGTTCGTCGGTAACTGCAATATTCACAAACCAGTAAACATCCGCTTTTTTAGCTCCTTTATCCAGAATGAAGTACATTATCTTCCTTTCTATTTCTTCCGGGTCGCTGCAGTTTGTCAAACATACCAGGTTATTGGCATATTTCGGCAGTGTTACGTCCTGACGCTGTTGATTTAACTGGTTTTTGAAATCTTTAATTAATACCTTATCCTTAAAGCGCATTTCCAGCGTATGGGATTTGTTCCAGATATACATTACGAATAAGATGGCGCAGGCAATGATAACCGTAACATACCCTCCGTAAAAAAATTTTACAATGTTTGATACTAAAAATGATACTTCAAAGGACATAAAGAAAAACAGCATAACCAAGGCCAGCAGCATGGGTGTGTTTTTCTTTAACAGGTACTGGAAAAGCAGTATGGTGGTCATAAGCATGGTAATTGTAATGGCAAGTCCGTATGCTGCTTCCATGGATTCGGAATTTCTGAAATAAAGTACCACGCCAATACATACAATGCATAAAATTTTATTGATGGACGGTATATATAACTGTCCCTTTGTAGAGGAGGGATATAATATGTGCAGTTTAGGGAACAAATCTAGCTTTATCGCTTCGGATACCAGGGTAAAAGAACCTGAAATTAATGCCTGGGATGCAATTATAGCTGCCAGTGTCGAAAGTACGATACTGTAAATTAAAAAACCTTCCGGCACCATTCCAAAAAACGAGTTTAACTCATCCTGGCTGTAAAGCGCTGCATTATTTTTTGCTGACAAGATCCAGGCACCCTGCCCGAAATAATTTAATAACAGGCACACCTTAACAAAGGGCCAGGTCATGTAAATATTTTTCCGGCCTACATGTCCCAGATCCGAATAAAGAGCTTCCGCACCGGTTGAAGAGAGGAAAATACTGCCCAGTATAAAAAATCCCATTTTATTTTCTTCACTAAAAAGTATGTTTACCGCATAGTACGGTGATAAGGCACGTAACAACGTCAAATCTTTACTGATATTAAGAACTCCAAAGACTGCCAGGCTGGAAAACCAGAGTAACATAACCGGCCCAAACAATTTTCCGATAAAATCTGTTCCTATATGCTGAATAAAAAACAGAAAAAGAATGATCCCTATTACTGTAATTACAATCGTATTTGGCCTGCTTACAAATATCTCGTGTAACTCCGGAATCATCTTCAGACCTTCAATTGCAGAAGTAACCGTTACGGCCGGCGTCAGCATACCGTCCGCCAGTAATGCAGCTCCCCCGATCATCGCCGGTAGCACTAACCATTTTGAACGGCTTCTGACCAGTGTATAAAGTGAAAATATGCCGCCTTCTCCTTTGTTATCCGCTTTTAAAGTAATAAAAACATATTTAATCGTCGTCAATATGGTAATAGTCCAAAATACCAATGACAAAGTTCCAAGAATATAATCCTCCGAAACATGTTCCAGGCCATTGTTTCCATGTAATACCGATTTCATAACGTAAAGGGGCGAAGTACCGATATCACCGTATACCACACCTAATGTTACCAGCATTCCGCCCAGGGCGATTCTGGAAACGTTATTTTGATTTAACTGTGCCTTCATTTAAACCTTTTCCTCTCTCTTTCATTCTACTTAGGTAATTGCAAAACATTCGTATCTATATACCATACAGTTAATTCAAAACCAGAACTGAGCATTGACCAAGAGCCGTTGTCATTGACCAAAAGCAGCTGTTATTGACCAAAAGCAGTTGTCATTGAACCAAAAGCAGCTGTCATAGACCAAAAGGCAGCTTTCTATGAAATTTGTATTAACTATGGTATATTCAGAAAACTATATATTGCAGCAGAATATAAAAAAAGGACTTCTGCTGCAACATACTAATCATATGTTGCAACAAAAGTCTTGCTATTTATTCACGAAGCAGATTACATTATTAACAAAAATAAATATAATCGTATTGACGCAATCGCATACACCTATCAGTGCCAGCTACTCCCTTTTGATAGATTTATTATATGTAAAAAACAGACAGCTGTCAATCCTTTGATATTTACTCCTCCCAGTCATATTTATCAAACAGCCGGTATACCGTATCCTCCCTGATATAGGAAAGTGTGTCCAGCGTCTCGTCCGAAGAAAAAAGATAACCGTATTCTCCCGAGTCAAATTCTACTGCAAAATAGCTGCAGCCACCAAGCAAGGAGGAAGCAACAACCGTATCTATGGGGACAAAGTTGTTAAAGCTGTCACTTCTGGCTTCAAAGCTGGTTTCCTGCAGTGTATGTTCAGAAACGGTATAGACATACATATTTTCACTGCTCACAGGGTGTAGCAACACGGTATTTCCATCCTGACTGACGGTTACTTCACAGTAATTATCCCCCTGTGTGTCCGCACATCCGATTGGTTTTAAATCCAGGCTGCGGCTGATCTGCTGCGTATGAATATCGTATACAAACAATCCGAAATAGCCATGAAAAATCACAATATCATCTGATGCATAATCAAGTTCCGCCATGTCAACACCTGTTATCTGGGTCCGGGATAGTTTAGGAGAAACTGGTTCCAAACCCTCCGCCTTGCGGGGTGGATACCTTTTTACGAATTCAGCCGGATCCTCATAACGAATATCTATTCCGCCGGTACTCTTATCCCATTTCCTTTGAAGCTCCGCTCTGTCTATTGAATTGCCGTCCGTGCCTACAATAAGCCGGTAATCCTCCTCTACCGCATAGAGCATGATGTGGTAATTTGTGTTGGAACTGACATCGGCACCACCAAAGCCTTTAAAATCCTCAAACGTCAGAGCCTCACCTTTTTGCGAAAATATCAGAATATCATCAAGGGTAAGCTTCTTATCATTCAAGTTTAATTCCCTGCTTTCTTCGGCAAAGTGTTTAATCTGCTCCACATTACCGTTTGAATCATAATAGATTATGACCTGCCCTCCGGATTCCAAACCGTAAATATCACCCCAAAGACCAGAAAGCTGGCCTGCCGGTTCACCCAGTGTTTCGTGTACGTAATCAACCGAATCACCGGCTTTGATTTTATCAATTCCTGATGTGCTGGTCTGGTTGATTTCAGTGACTTTATTATTCGTGGAATCCGTAAGCTTTATTTTTTCTTCCGTAATATACGGCTTCTCTGTTTTCCCATCTGTTGCCCACCATATGCTGACTACAGCTGAGAATAGAATAAATACAAGGAAAATCCCTGCGGCCTGTTTATTGGTTTTCATCCATTTTTTTATATTTTCCTTCATACTGCCTCCCGTACATATCGCAAAACCATTTGCGATGCTGTTTAATAAAAAGAATACCTATAGTGCAATTTTCAAATCTCCCCTATGTATTTCACATAACTGGTTGTAGATACTTCTTACACCTCTTACTCTATCTTTAAGTTACATTTATTTCCACTTAATTCGTAAATATAAGGAAATTATAACACAAAATAAAGAAATACACAAAATGTTCATAATTTTAGTGTATAATATAGTTGCAGTATTATATATAGTCCCTTATATGCAAATAGCAAAACATTATGGGACAAAATGTATTACTGTAAAATAACACCAAAACATAGAGAGGTTAAGATGAAGGGTAAAAAGCAAAACGAATATACTTCCGTAAGTATGGGGCAGCAAAGGCGCCTGGAGAAGAAAAAAGAAATTGAAAGAGGAAAACGAAATGCACGATGGGGTAAAGTTATTTCATATTCTTTAATTGTATTAATATCTGCAGGCCTTATCGGCTCAGTCGGATATTCAATCTACCGCAGTGCTACAAGGATTCAGCCAAGCAGCGATTATAGTGCATATCTGAAGGATGACGGTCTTATCAAAGATGTCACTGCTAAAGATCTTTTAACTTTAACTGATTATAAAAACATAACGGCTCCGCTGAGTGAAATTGAATATTCTGACGAATCCGTTGACAAAGATATTAATACTGTTTTGGAACAGAATAGTAAATTAGAAAAGGATACCGACGCTTTAATAAAAGATGGTGATAAGGTAAATATAGATTATGTAGGAAAGATTGACGGAATAGAATTCAGCGGCGGCAGTAGCGACGGGAAAGGTGCTGACTTAAAAATTGGTTCCAAGTCTTTTATAGATGATTTTGAAACACAGTTAATCGGACATAAAGCAGGTGATAACGTAACCGTTAATGTTACTTTTCCCGATGACTACAAAACTCCCGAACTTGCCGGAAAAGATGCGGTGTTTGAAGTTGTAGTAAATGGAATTTATGTAAATCCTGAACTTAACGATGCTTTTGTGAAAGAAAAATTTTCTGAAAATGCATCCACAGTTGCTGAATACAAAGAGTATTTAAAGAAAACCAATTATGACAAAAATTTAAAAGCATGGTTAGAAAAATATCTTTTGGATAATACGACGGTTACCTCTTATCCGAAAGCATATTTTAATCACTTAAAGTCACTCAAAAAATATGAGGATCAACTGTCTGTTGATTACATGAATAACCTGTATGCTTCCATGAACTATAATCAAACCGTAACCTTAGAAGATTATGTAGGTATGTCTGAAGCAAAGTATGATGCCAAATTAGATGAAACCATTAAAGACCGTGCGAAGAAAGCACTAATATACCAGGCAATCTTTGAAAAGGAAGGATTAACCGCATCCAAAGAGGATTATGCAGCTTATTTTGATGAAGATTCTACCGGCGGTTATGATGCGCAAGTGAAACAACAAGGCGTTGGTGCCGTAATGCAGCAGATCATTGCAGAAAAAGTTTTGGAATACGTGACAGATTCTGTTACGGTTAAATAATTATAGAATCTATGGCATATTTCATTAATCAATATTTTAAGCAGTTCTTATAACGTATAGAAGGCCGGACAATTTTCAGGGTTATTTCTGAAAACTGTCCGGCTTTTTATAATATAATCGAAAACAATAGATAATTCCCTGATTTCAATATCAAATTATATTTTACTAAACATACATTCTATTTTAAATAACTAAGTTAAGCATAGAGTTAAGTAAAGGGAATTAACAACGGTTAATTATAGTATTATATCTCCTGAATTCAATATGTTACTCACAAATCATTCCAATTTTGATAATGATTCTTATTTACACAAATATATAATTATGATACTATGAAATCAATCGTATGAATAGTCCGCTATTAATTGTATTTTTTGAAAGGAGATCCGCTTATGTGTATCCGTTTTGAAGCCGTTATATCAAATATTGCATCACGAAAAGTCATTCGAATTCCTTTAAGTTACAGTGAAAAACTACCCTCCCGCGGTATGGTCATGATTGAAGGAACGATAAAAGGAGTTGCTTTTATTGCCCCTCTGGAGCCAGATGGCAAAGGCAGCCATTGGTTTCTAGTAAGCGATCTGCCTGGTGAAGAAGCAGAATTAATGACCGGCGAAACGGTGTCCATACAGCTTGAACCGGTTAAGGATTGGATTGAACCGGAGATTCCAAAGGATATTATGGATGCGGTTATAAAAGCCGATCTTTTAAACCAATGGAACTCCCTTACCGTAAAAGCACGCTGGGAATGGCTTCGCTGGATTCGTTCCACCAGTAATCCTGCAACCCGCAGCAAGAGAATTGAGGTGGCCTGCTCCAAGCTGCAAAAAGGAGATAAAAGGCCCTGCTGCTTTGACGGAACCCGCTGTACCATAACAGAGGTATCAAAGTCCGGCGTACTCCTGGACCAGACTTAAGTTTTTGAGCCTTTTCATAGCCTTTTTATGGAGGATATCCGGATCATGGTCCGCAATGAATAAGCTTAATTCATACTCTATAACCTGAATAGTCTACTCCGGTATTCAGATTATACCAGGTTTTTTGCTATGTTTTTAGAACTGTCAAGTTCGTCAATTTTCCCACGTATCATTTCAAACACGATTTCTTTGTCTTTCGGGTTTCCGACAATATCATACTTTGCAGCATCAATAATTAACAGAGGAGAAAGGTTGTATTCAGAAAAGTAATTCTCATATTCCTTATTCAATCTCTCCCAATACCCTCTTTCAACGATCTGTTCGTAGTCACGTCCTCTTTTTCTAATGCGTTCAATTGCAGAGTCCGTATCAATTTTTAGATATATCATAAGTTTTGGGGCTTCCACATGATCCAGCATATTAACCAGCAGGTCACGATATAACATATACTCGTCTTTTTCCATGTTTCCTTCCTCATAAAGCAGCTTGGCAAATATCATATCGCCATATATGCTGCGGTCCATGAGTGACGGTTTATCCAATTCCGATGCATGTTTGAGCATCTCGAATCTTCGGTTCAAAAAGAATATCTGAAGTGGAAAGGAATATCTCTTTCGGTCATGATAGAACTTGTCCAAAATCGGATTGTCCTGTACCGGTTCATGGAAGCACGGTATATTCATCTCGTTCGAAAGCATATCTACGTAAACTGTTTTACCTGCACCAACAACAGCATCAATAACAATTGTTTCATTACGATTATTCTTTTTAATCATATTAAAAAACTCCTTGTACACTTATTTCCTCCTTAGATGTCTGTATGACCATACATCATTATATATATATTCGTTAATCCTTAATATAGCACCAGAATTTTATAGAAATATATTATCACAATATATTGTGGTTAGTCAATTTGAAAATCCAATATTTTGTTACTATTAACATAGATAAGTGTATTCATTACTCTTAATGATTCTTGTTATTGAGACGTAATTATGTTAAAATCATAGAAACGCAAATATATAACAAGTACATGATATTTAGATTAATCAGGCCAATTACCTGTCCAAACATGTACCAGAAAAGAGGAACCTATATGCTGTTTATTGAATACCCCAAATGCTCCACATGCCAAAAGTCGAAAAAATGGCTTGATACCAATGGAATTGAATATACCGACCGCCACATTAAGGACGAGAATCCTACTTACGAAGAGCTAAAAGAGTGGCATGCCAAAAGCGGATTAGATTTGCACAAATTCTTTAATACCAGCGGACTGCTTTATAAATCCATGCAGCTTAAGGACAAACTGCCTGACATGACCGAGGATGAACAGCTCCGTCTGCTCGCCACCGACGGCATGCTGGTTAAACGCCCGATTATTGTAACAGACTCATTGATCCTGATCGGTTTCAAACCGGATAAATGGGAAATCCTGAAGGGAAAATAAAATCAGATCCCTATCTCCTGCATTTTCGCTGTGATTTTGCTTAGCCTTCCCTCAATATCTCCGCCGCCGTATTTTGAGAGCTTTAATTCACTGACGATTTTTCCGTCCAGCATAAAAAGAATGCGTTCTGTCTGTGCCGCCACCCTGGCATCGTGAGTAACCAACAGTACCGCCGTACCCTCAGAGGATATATCAGAAAACAGTTTCATAATATCCTGGGCGGATTTTGAATTAAGAGCACCTGTCGGCTCGTCACCGAATATAATTTTAGGATTGTACATAAGGGCTCTGCAGATTCCCACACGCTGAAGCTGCCCTCCCGAAACCTGTGTAATATTGCGGTTTTCCAACTCACTGATACCGGTCTTTCTCATTAGACTTCTGGCTCTTTCAATGATTTTGGCGGCATTTTTTCTATTATCACGTATTGAGGTCAGGATAATGTTATCCAGAATGTTCAGGTTTTTCAGCAAAGTCGGCTGTTGAAAAACGAATCCCATATTATTTCTTCTCAGATCGGCAAGCTCATTTTCCTGAAGAGAGCTTAATTTTCTGCCACTAAACTCAACCGTTCCGCCATCAACCTCATCCATTCCGCTCAGGGCAAATAACAGGGTGGATTTTCCCGAACCGGATGGCCCCATGACAGATACAAACTCTCTCTCCTTTATTTCAACGGATACACCACCTAGAACATTGCGTTTTTCAATGCCCTGGCCGAAGGTTTTAACCAGATTTTCACCCACTATAAGCTTATTCATATGCTACTCCTTTATATTTTCAGATATTCTGATTTGACCCATTCCGCCAGCTCCTATTCTGGTCGCAATAAGTACCGCGCATGCCATCATAAACGGATTAATCAGATAGGCTGAAAGGGGATTGATGGTAAAATGAAACGACGATGCTCCCAGCTGTGAGATAACCAAACCCGCAAGACTCCCGCCTAAGGTGTTTGCCAGCAGGATACCAAGAATCAAGCCGGTAATGAGGATGAAAACCGAACGGGAAACATACTGCAGGGTAATATCCTGCTTCGTAAAACCAAGTGCTTTCATTACCGCAGTGGAATAGCGTTCCTTTGCCACAAGCATTTTCATAAACAACAAGGTAATCAGTACCGTTAACAATAGCGCAACGGCAAGTGCAGCATTGGAGATCTTTCCGATTGAGCTTCTGGTGGAACCAAAGGTTTGGTTAATAAATTCATTGATATCCGAAACCTTTGCAAATTCAAACTTATTTCCATATTCATAAGCCTTTTCAGCCGCAAGAGATTTATCCAAAAGTTCTGTGTAGATTACGCTCCACATAATGTCCGCCGTATCGTCGGTAAATGCAGCCTTTGCTGTTTTACCTCCATTGGTAATGTCAGAATAGATGCCGCATACCGTAAGGTTTTTCTCTTTACCGGACACCACCAGTGTCATGGTATCGCCGACCTGTTTAACCAGTTCAGCAGCATTCAGTGCCGAAAGTGCTATTTCATTTTCTGATGCGGGTGCTCTTCCCTTACTGTATTGCAGAGGAAAAACCCTATGATTACCCAGTTCTATTTTTATACGCTCCGACGGACCGTTATCTGTCTTTACCTGAAAAGTTTTTGTTGTCAGGACAGTGTATCTTAACACGGAGCCATCCTGCTCCATTGTCTTTACAATTTCAGCCGTTTTTCCGGCAATATTACCGGTTTGCTGTAAATCAAAACGAAGATCGCATTTTCCAATTCCCATATAAGTACTGAAGCTTTCTGCGGATATGGTAGTATATAGATTTTGAGGCACCATAATTATAAAAACTGATATCACAAGGACGATAAGCATTGTGGTATAAAGTCTTTTCCTGGTCAGAACATCTTTTATCCCTAAAAATATATTTATTTCAAACAACCGGTTTTTGCTTAGATAAATATGTCCGGTACCCGCTGGTTTTTCCATAGGGGTGCCAAAGCGTACCGCCTGTGTGGCAGATATTTTGCGGAAACGGTTTAACACTCCATTTACATAAAATGTTATTGATAAAAATATCAACAATACCCCCAGAATTCCAAAAAGCAGGGCAGTTGATGCATTTTCACTTTCGCCCATGGAAAGCCGGATATTTTCCAGCAGCATATCTCTGAACAGGAAAGAAAGCAGTAATCCCAGAATACAGCCTGCGGCTCCTATGACCATATATTTTGCAAGATATATTTTCTTTATGTCGGAAACCCGCAGCCCAATGGCTTTCATAACCCCGATTTCGCGGTAATCGTCTTCTATCTTTGCAAGTAAGGTAAAACGGATACATAAAAATGCTATGGCAACCACCAGCACACTTATAAGAAGTAAAACACCTATCATTATTCCATCGGAAATTGCATTCAGCATTTTAAAGAGCGGATAGGTAAGGATCGGTCCGTTTGCTTCAAGTCCGGCAGAGATATAGGCGGTTTCAAAGGCGCTAAGCCCGGACATATCCTTTAAACGGAACTCAATAAGGTATTCCCGGTTGCCCAAATCCCTTATTTCGGCGTAGTCATGACTGCTTACTAAAAACCTTTTTGAGGAAGCCAGCAGAGAATTCATCTGGGAGTCCCGAAGAAATCCCGCAACCATAAAGCTCTTCCCGAAGATTATGGCCTGATCACCAATTTTGGCTGTGCCGTCCTTTTTATAGCAAAGCGGAACATAAAGTTCTCTGTCAGAGGCCTGGATAATGTCTCCGTTTAAGTCAAGAAGATAATCGAATTGCCGGCTCTGGGTAGAGAAACCATTGTCTTGAACGCTTCCCCCGAGGGAGTTACCATTAATTACAATACTGCTGCCTTCCACATTCAGGAATTCGAGTACCTGGAACTGACGGACATTGCCGTTTTGTTCCGCAAATGAACCAAGGCGCTCCATATCAATTTCACCGGTATGCATCTGCATAAAATGTGGTGTTTTGGCTCTCATCATTAGAGTATCAATGGCACCCGTCAGATTTATAACAAGTATTGCAGCCAGTGAAACCAACATTGCTGCGGCAGTAACAAACATCAACGTTGTTAATGTTATCAATTTACTTTTGGATATATCCTTGCGAACTATTCTGTAATACATAAGCCTCCTTTCTTATCCCCTTTTTCCAGCATTCTAACTGATTTAATATGGCAAAGAAGGAGTGAAGTAACACACAAGAGCAGTCCGGCTACGGATATGAGCAGCCCGGTTCCTCTGCCGCTGCCCGTTCCTGTGATCCTCCCAACACTATTAGCAAGAATCCCCTTCTTAAGCAGTAAAGGTGTAAATACATAATCCGAAAGAGGGCCGGAAAGCGCGTATGCAGCAACATATCCCAGCTGGGAGATAACACCGATCAGCCCCCACGCCCTGCCCTGCAGGCCATTACCGATATTGGTGCGGAGTAAAAAATCCAGGCTTGTGTTAGCTAAGGGAAGCATAGTAAAAAAGAGGAATCCAAAAATGCAGATTAATATAATATTTTCACGCAGACCCATCACTGCCATAAATATACCGGCCAGAAAAAGAGAAAAGGAAAGAAGTTTTGTATAATCTCTTCTTATCGGAAGAAATCCTATCATCAAACCGGATACAAGCATTCCTGAGGCGGCAATGGTTTCTACCGTTCCTAATACAGCACTGCCGGAAAAAGCAAGTATCATTGGTGTGAAAAGTGTTTGTATGAAGCCAAGAAAAAATGTTATGGCAGATCCCATAATCACAAGTATAAATACACCCCTGTTTTCTGAAAGAGCACTCCAGCCTTCTTTAAAATCCCGGATAAAGGATTTTTTCTCCTCGAACTCCTTTGTAGCAAGCCCCTTACGTACCGCAAGGGTTGAAGAGACGGTTACTAAAATTGTACAGATATCAAGTACAAGCAGCAGCTTTATATCTGAAACCGTCAGCAGAAACCCGGCTATTATAGGTGAAATCAGATATTTTGAGGCACCTGCAGCCTGAACAAGACCGCTTGCTTTTGCATACTGCTCCTCGGTAAGCAGATCCGTAACGGTGGCTTTGTAAGCCGGTTCAAGCAGCGATGAAAATACAGAACTTATAGTAACCCCTGCACAAATCTGCCATAACCCCGCTTCGCCCCGAAGCATACAGATCAGAATAAATACAAGTCCCAGGGCGGACAAACTGTCTCCCAACACCATTAGCAGTCTGCGGTCATGGCGGTCTGCAAGTACTCCTGCCGGAGCACTTAAAAGAAGGGCCGGCATAAATGCAAGCAGGGTAACCAGTGCCGAAGCCGAGGCCCGGCCTGTCTGCAGATAAACATAAACTCCAAGGCCAAAGGCAGTAAGCCCGCTTCCGATTGCCGAGATAAACTCCCCGGACCACAGCAGAAGAAATTTGTGAAAGGACTTTCCCTCAGTTGTGTTATTCATTGCCTCCCTCATTTCCTCTGTCAAACATCATGGTAAAATACTTCATATTATCACCTTCCACCAAAAGGAGTCTTCCTATATTAAATAAAAATGCCTGGATGCGTGAAGTTCTTTCTGCATCGGTCAATTCAACCATATCACCATCAAAAACAGTCTCTGCATAAACTACAAGCATTTCCATACACTCATATGGGTACGGTGTATTAAATAATCCTTCTTTTATACCCTCTCTGATGATGTCCGTCAATATAGGAGGAACACCCGTTATTACTGCCTTTTTTGTCTTTTGATGCATCAGTGCGTTCTGGGGCTTATGAATGTGCTCAATAATTTCACTGCTGCTCTTACCACTTAGATTCAGAGACATGACTACCCGTAATATGCGCTGGTTTACAGGTATTGTTTTGTCCTCCGCAATTTTCCGTGCGGTGCCTAAAAGATTAACACAGCTGCGATCGATGAGGGCGTCCATAATGTCCTCCTTGGACTTAAAGTGATAGTATAGCGTTCCCCGGGCAATTCCCACCTTTTCCAGAATATCGTTTGTACTTGTTCCGTCAAAACCCTTCTGACCAAAAAGCTCATCCGCTGCATCAAGTATTTCATTCCTGCGTTCTTCCGCTTCTTTTACAATTCTCATAATTAGGTCTCCTTTATAGACCGACTGTCAGTCGATAAGATTATCTTAACATCCTTTCACTTGATTGTCAATAATCCTATCTGGAAATATTTGATAATCCGGCCGGCTTAAAAACGACTTGCTTTTAATCGAGTAGCCCTTCAAATTGGTATCTCTGCTAAATACAATATAATTCAGCCTGTCATGCTGTATACTGCACATTTGAACTATGTCCTGTAGTGTGGTATGATCGTGTTAAAAAGAATTTATGGAGGAAAAGAATTTGAGTTTTCAACTTGTTTACGAATGCCCGGCTCCGCAAGATTATGTAAGCCTTCGTTTACGTTCCGGAATGGGTAATAAAGATTTAAAAAGAAGTCAGATTGCTTTAGATAACTCTTTGTTCACAGTATCTCTTTATGACAGTGAAAAACTGGTTGGATTCGGAAGAATCGTTGGTGACGGCGGCATAACCTTTGTTGTCAGCGATATTATGGTAGATAAAGAATATCAGCGGATGGGTCTTGCAGAACGGATTATGAAAGCAATTGACCATTATTTTGATGAGAATACCTATGAAGATAGTTATATTTGCCTGATAGCGAATCATCCTGCTGATCTGCTATATCATAAACATCGCTTTGAGTATTTACCGGAAAACAAATGCGGAATGCTGCGAAACCAGCAAAATGATGCGGTAAATCGATAACAGCTTTATACAGAAATGCAATATTATGAAGAAAAGGTGTTGGTATTTTGCTTCCAAAATACCAACACCTATCCTTTAATCTGTCTATTCTATTGTGCTGTCAAAAGTTTACGTGCATTGGTCTGAATATATTCAATTTCTTCCTTGGAAAGCTCACAGAAGTCGCTGTTCTCCATGGAACAATTTGAATCCTGAACGTACATCATCTTTGTATCTTTCTGTGTAATCGAGTAAAACCAGCATTCAGCAGGTACATTATACACTTTATCCTGTTCCATTAAGGTTAGCTCAATCTTGAATTTATCATTTTCACGTTCAGCCGTAATAAGAATTGCTTTACCGGCGGCTAGAATGAACTGTTCATCTGTGGAATGGTGAACTTCCAGATGGACAATACCTTCAATATCATTGTCTGGCTTCCAGTTTTTAATACTTACCAGCCATTTTTCATTTTTGTAAACACACAGAATTCCTTCATTCTTATTTTCATATATATCTGGTTTCATTATTTCACCCTTTTTACATCCCAGAATTGGCCTGGAATACTGCCACAGAATAATGTACTTCTTTTTGCAAATACCTTTCACTTTGTGAAATAATTATATTGTGGCAACCTTTCTTTTTATTTTTTCTAATACTCTATTTTAATTACACTTCTGTCTTTCCTTCAATTGGAGTACCATAACCAAATGCACCTTCCAGTGCACATACTTTTGCAGAAAATTCCGCACCTCTGTTCATGGCAGTTTTCAAACGTGTTATCATTACTTCGTCCGTACCTTCTACAAGCTGTCCTGTTTTTGAGTCTTCCAGCAGCGAGCAGAGAAAAGCTGCAAAGTAGGAGTCACCTGCTCCCATTGTATCAATGACATCGTCGGCATGAACTGCCGGAGCAAAAATGAATTCATTTTGATAGAGAACATAAGATCCATCTTCACCAATTGTTCCTAGTACAATGGGAACCCCGTAGGCCTGAACCTTTTTCATCTCTTCTTCCCGTTTTTCGGTTGTTAAATGCGCACAGGACAGAATCGCTACCGTAATATGGGGGCATACTTTCTCAAAGTATTCATCGGTCCATCTGGTGGAAAAATCGTAAGCGATTGGCACACCTGTCTCTTTTAATTCCATAAGATTGTCTTCAATATAGCTGTTTAAATTCGTATAGATAAGCTGAAATTGTTTGATATAGTCCATATCTTCCGGTGTAAAATCAAAAGGATATTCTTTCGCAATTCCGCCTTTATTAGATCCCAGAAAGACACGGTCATTATTTTGCAGCGTAACCAATGCGAAACCATTATCTCCATGAAAGCGGCGGCTATGACTGTCGTCAATTTCAAGCTGTGCTAAGATTTTCTGCACATATTCTGCTACTTCATCACTTCCATACTTTCCGAGATATGCCGTATCCATTCCGTTCATTTTCGCATAAACACAGGTATTCACACATTGTCCGCCAGGATACATTTTACCGCGTGAAAGATACTTATCACATACGTTGTCCCCAATGGAAATAATTCTACAATTCTTCATAATTAATACTCAACCTTCCACATATAGCGGCGGGTTGATAACGGATGCTCACGCACGATGGCCAGTGCCTGGTTATATACCGGGTATACGTTGTTGAACAGCGAATGATTGAAGTAATCAACGACAGACGAATCGATGGTGGAAAGTCCAAGATCTTTCGCATCCATAACTTCGATACGTTTCGCATATGTAGTTAAAAACTTCAGTGCCCGCTCATCCAACTCACGGGTTGAGCCTTCTGAAATCTGGATTACAAACGGTATGTTTGCATCTGTGATTTCAAAAGGACCGTGGAAATATTCACCGCTGTGAATGCTGTTTGAATTGATCCACTGCATCTCCATAAAGA
>JAEZSL010000350.1 GCA_023443925.1 Bacillota bacterium
TTTTTACTATAGAAATTCTGGAAAATGCATGAAATTACTACAACTTTTTTAATTTTGCAAAAGAAGCAAGCATTTTTTTGGTTCCAAAGTTACTAAAATCCACTGTAACTTCATAATCTTTACCACCTGCATTGATATTTGTAACGATTCCAACCCCAAATTTAATATGCTGAACCGTATCACCGATTCCGTAGTCAATAGAGCCTATCTTACTGCTTCCGAAATCTCTCGGAGCCGAAGAGGCATAAGGTTTTTGGAAAATAGTATCATTTAACTGGCTATGAGTATTGGTTCCCGCAGCTTTTCGGGAGGCGGTATTTGCTAAGGCTTTATCCGGTGATAACCTGTCTTTCGTCTGCGGTGACAGACTCGAATAGGAATTACTTTTAAAGGGATTTGTATTAAAAGGATTGCGTTCCATCGTCAATAAATATCTGGGAATTTCATTAATAAACCGGGAAGGGCGGTTATACTGGGTTTCCCCCCGCAGCATACGCTGGGTTGCCGCACTCATTCCCAGCCGCTTCATAGCCCTGGTAATTCCGACATAACATAAACGGCGTTCTTCTTCGATTTCTGTCTCCGGATTATCGGCATGAATGGACATGTAGCTTGGGAATATGCCTTCCTCCATCCCGCATAAATAGACATAAGGAAATTCCAGGCCTTTTGCACTGTGAAGGGTCATCAGCACTACCATGTTGTTGTCCTCTGTCAGATTGTCTATATCAGCTACCAGGGCGACTTCTTCCAGAAATTCACTTAAAGTAGGCGGTTCCAGTGCATTCTCTTCATAAGTTTTTATCTTGCTTTTTAATTCCCCAATGATTTCAATCCGGTCTTCCGCATCTTCCTGGTCCCGGTCTTCCAGAGTTTCAATATATCCGGTAGCTTCCAGTATTTCCTCCATTAAATCGGTAAGACTGTAATCCGGTGAGGATAAATTAGACTTAAGTACCTCAATTAAACTGACAAAGGGTGATATTTTAGAAGCAGCACGGCCAAGAGCCGGGATGTATTCGGCCTGTTTTAAGGCTTCATAAAAACTGATGCCGTTTTTTATCGCATAATCATCTATTTTATCAATGGAAGCCAGCCCGATTCCTCTTTTGGGAATATTAATAATTCGTTTGACTGCCAGGTTGTCCAGGCCATTGTCAATGGTTTTTAAATAGGAGAGCAGATCCTTAACTTCCTTTCTGGCATAGAAGTTAATGCTTCCGATTATTTTATAAGGAACATTTTTTAATATTAATTTTTCTTCAAATATACGGGACTGGGCATTAGTACGGTACAGAATGGCAAAGTCCTGGTAAGTGGCTTCTCCGGAGGAAACCGTATGGGCAATTTCGTTTACAATGCAGTCAGCTTCTTCATAATCTCGCTCAAACTGAGTAAAACGAACCGGTTCCCCTTCCATATTATCCGTCCATAAAGCTTTGTCTTTTCTCCCCATATTATTGCTGATCACTTCGTTGGCAGCTTCCAGAATCCGTTTTGTGGAACGGTAATTCTGTTCCAGTTTTATTACCAGGGCACCTGGATATTCTTTTTCAAAATTGAGGATATTATAAATGTTGGCACCGCGGAACTTATAGATGGACTGGTCGTCATCACCAACAACGCAGAGGTTGTGTTCTCTTATTCCATCTTCATTGATCCCGTCTGCCATAAGGCTTATTAACTTAAACTGAGCCGTATTGGTATCCTGATACTCATCCACCATAATATATCGAAAACGGTGCTGGTAATAGGTCAGAGCTTCTTTGCTGGTCTGAAACAGTTCCACAGTTTTGACAATCAAATCGTCAAAGTCCAGAGCATTATTGGACTTAAGGCGTTTTTGGTATTCTTTATAGACCGTCGCAAACTTAGCTTTGGTAAAATCTCCAACGGCACGCAGTTCGTACTCTTCAGGAGAGATAAGTTCATCCTTGGCAGAGGAAATAATGGATAATAGAGTACGTTCCTTCAGATTTTTCGTATCAATATTCAGATGCTTGCATACTTCACGCATCAATGATTTCTGATCGTCAGAATCGTATATGGTAAAACTTCTGTCATAGCCAATATGGTCAATCCACCGCCTCAGAATTTTAACGCAGGTGGAATGAAAAGTACTGACCCAAATATTTTCCGATCCGTAACCTACAATTTTATCTACGCGTTCCCGCATTTCTTTAGCAGCCTTGTTAGTAAAGGTCAAGGCCAGTATATTCCAGGGATTAACATCCCTGTGTTCCATCAGATATGCGATCCGGTGAGTCAGTACCCGGGTTTTACCCGAACCTGCACCGGCTAAAATAAGCAGCGGTCCTTTATCATGCTCCACGGCTTTTCGCTGTTCTTTATTAAGTGTATCATATATGCTCATGTTTAATACCACCTGACTTTATGTATTCGTGTATAGCTACGCATTCTCATAAGGATAACCGGTAAACTGAAGAACAATCCGCCGGTTAATTGCAAACATATGTTTATATTATATCATGAAAATAAAGTCTGTACAACCCATAGTTTTACCGGACAAATATTAAGTCTGTTTAAGTTTATGATGGGAGGTACATTCGGAGTGGTATCTGATTTTGGAGTCAGCAGTTCTCTTCTGGAGTAATGTGGTACCTGGTGTAATGCCGGTTTGTGCCGGTAGAACTATAATTAAATCAATTCTTACGATTGATTCATTCTTTTCAAACGCAATAACCAGTAAAGACTCCGATGCTGCCAAATTCTTCTGGAGACATAAAATCACCTCAATAATAATATAAGATTCAAACCGGAATGGGTATTGCTGTCAACATTTAAAATGTATATTTTTACAAAATGATATTTTAGCTGGGTTCATAAAATAATGTGTTGTAATTATAATGTATCAAAGTTACGAAGAATGAAATAATATGAAGAATATAGTAAAAGATATAGAGGATAAAGTAAAATATCTGTTTACATCTAGTATTAAATACTATATAATAAACGGGAGAGGTGATAACGGTGGATATGAGTAATGAAGAATGCTTACAAAGTTTAATCGAAAGTATCAGAAAACTGGATTATATAAATCCCGATGAGATTCCTAATATAGATTTATATATGGATCAGGTTACTACATTCATGGATGAGCATTTAAAATCTTCCAAGCGTTTTAGTGAAGATAAGCTTCTTACCAAAACCATGATTAATAACTATACAAAAAATGAGTTGTTGCCACCGCCTAACAAAAAGAAATATTCGAAAGAACATATTCTGTTATTGATCTTTATATATTATTTTAAAAATATATTGACCATTAGTGATATTCAGCATATCTTTAATCCCCTGACGGAAAAGTATTACGGCAAAGGTGCTGATATCGGTCTGGAAGCAATTTATAAAGAAGTGTTCAGTTATGAGAAGGACCAAATGGATAACCTGTTAAAGGATGTTGTCCGCAAGTTCAACAAATCCAGGGAAACCTTTCCGGATGTGGCTTCTGAAGAGGAACGGGAATTTTTAAATACATTTTCATTTATCTGTATGTTAAGTTTTGATGTTTATGTGAAGAAGCAGATGATTGAAAAATTAATCGATGAATCTATACTGGATAAAAAGAAAGATAAAGAAAAGAAAAAAGATTAAAGAATTAGAATTTATTAATAGCATATAAAAATGAGAACTAGTATTAAAAAACCCTCCAGGCTTAAACCGGCTTAAACCTGGAGGGTTTTTACATAAAATTTTCTTAAGTTATTCATTACCGTCTTTGGATTCGGATATTCTGGAAAATACCATATCATAACCATCTTTACCGTAGTTAAGAGAACGGTTCACCCGGCTTATGGTCGCGGTTGAAGCACCTGTTTTTTCTGCGATTTCCAGATAGGTCTTATGATTACGCAGCATACGTGCAACTTCAAAACGCTGGGAAAGGGATAACAGTTCGTTTACAGTACAAATATCTTCAAAGAAAGTATAGCATTCTTCCGAATTTTTCAAACTTAAAATTGCTTCAAATAAATGGTCCACGGCAGAAGTTCTGATATTTTTGCTCATATTTCCATCTCCTGTTAAGTGTATTTTAACAGTATAATTTTAACACGATAAAGTCGTAAAGTAAAGCATTATTTTCCATGGTTGGAACAGGCTTAGATACTGGGGTTAAGAGATTTTATTTTTCAGTTTTTCGTTGTTCTGATTAGGAAGATTCTTTAGAATTGAAACTCAAAGTAGTTTAGAGTTGGAACGTAGCCGGATATCTTGATAGAAAAAGAGGAGGGGCCAGCAGGTTATCCTGCTGGCCGATTTTATGAAAAAAAGTCTATGTTAGCAAGGTGGGGAACCTTGTTTTTATCTTATGAATTAAGTATACCGTTCATATGTGTACAAGGTTTGATTATATTGTTAAATTATTGTGAATATTTAAAGGAGGTTTTTTGCTAAAAGGATTTAAGCGGTATTATGTTATCTTTTTATAAAGCAAAGTATATAATTACGATCATCGGATTTAACATCATTCCGGGTCAGGAAAGAATTTAATATTGCCAGTTGGAAGTATCTGTATTACAATAAAGGTGGGACAAGTATAAATAAAAGGGGATTTACTAATGGACAATGAGTTGGATAAAGTACCGCTGCTTTATTCTGCAGGTACGCTATTAGCTTATAAAATAGCCAAAAGATACTATAAAAAACACTTCGTTTGGTGTACAACGGATTTTAGTTCAAAAAAACAGCCGGTTACTTCGAATCCGCTGACCATCTGCCGTAGATATCTGGAACAGATTATAACCAGTGACCGTCATACGGTAGAAATAGATAAAAATATAGTCGGAATCTTAACAGGAGCAAAAATTAATTTCGACAAGGGAATTATTAATGAAGAGCAGTATAATAAAATTAAAAATATGGTAGCTTGTGCGGAGTATGAGTCCTTTTTTCCTGTCATATACATAATATATACAGAAAGAGTGAAACATAAATGCAGAAGAGCCAGTAAAGAGGAATGCGCCAGCGATACATCACTGGAATATAAAATTGAAAACTTGGAAGACGGGGAATTTGGCATAATTAGTTTATATGATATTTTGTACGGTTTAATTGATTTTGATAACAGAGAGGCCGGTGACTGATATGAGTGATTTTATTATAGATGGAAAACAGGGAAATAAATCCTTAAGAATGGCAAGTATAAAAAAGCGCGGCAAATCAGAAAAAAAATCAGGTATTTTACGAAAACCTTCGGAAGCTTTTCAACTCGAGGATATGCTGGACATAGTAACTCTGGTCAATATAGGGCTTAAAGGTGAGAAACTGCCAAAAGTAAACAATGCCAGAGTATTATCCTGTGCCGAAAGAATCATACATCTGAGCAGCAGACCTGAAACAAGAGATCGGGCGGAATTAATGATCAGAAATCTGAACCACAAGATTGTTACGGAAAATAGGCGGGTATGTAACCGGCGTGAAGGAAAACGACTTTATGATGACTTAATGCAGAGTTGACTTTAATATTTTTTGTAACGGTTCTACGAAAAGAGTTATAAAACAGGGGGATCATCGTAGAAGAGGAAAGACCTATTGACTTCTTAATTATAATCTTAGACTAATTATTAATAAATAAAATATAAATAAAAGCCATAACGTGAAATGCACCCCAAATGTTATATTTCAGATCATAATTAACATTTGGAGGTGTATTTTTTGATGCATTTTTCGATTTGAGAATGAAAATTAACATTAAATATAGTATAGTGATCTATTTGCCTTTTTTCAAGGCTTCTGTATCAATTCCAGCCTGTTTTAAGGCAGTTTCTGCCGCATTTAAAACAGCCTTGCATGTGATGGTAGCTCCGGATATGGCGTCTATGTCCAGGCTTTGCTTCGCTATGATGGTTTTCGCCATTCTGGGAGCAGCAGTACCGCCGATCTCCGGGCTTTCTGTTGATGCGTCTACTCTTAAGGTACCTATTTTACCATTTTCGGTAGCCGTTATCTCCACCGTGACGTCACCGCCATACCCAACGGCAGAAGCCGAATATTTCTTATTTGCCGGATCTTTAGAAGTAGTTAAGCTGCATCCGGTTAAAAATAACCCTAATATGCTGACAACTAGAATGCATCGTTTCATTTGCTTAAACATTATAAATTTCATATACATGCCTCCCGAATAAAAAAATCAATCATCTGGTATTATTATTAACAATTCTGGTTATTTCACACTGGCTAATTTCTGGTTTTGATGAGAGAAGCTGAAAAGGTAAAATTAATAAAGAATCTATGTTATTTATAAGAATTTTATTAAATTTTTGATGATACTGCCATCCTTATTAACATACCTGTATTAAAGTGTTATAATACACTAAATACATAATATATGGGTAATAAAGTACGATTTTAAGAAATGGAAAGTAAGAATACTATTTGGGTATGAATTAGAATAATCCATGAAAGGAAGGTATAATGAAATCATGTTGACAAGAACAAATAATAAAAACGGTGATAATCTTTCCATACTTGGGTTTGGATGCATGCGTTTTCCGACCAAGGGAGGAAATATTGATGAGCCAAGAGCTACGGCAATGGTGCGGGATGCAATCGAGCAGGGGGTAAATTACTTTGATACGGCCTATATCTATCACGGAGGAAAAAGTGAATCCTTCCTTGGGTCAGCACTAGCCGGCGGATACCGGAAAAGGGTTAAAATTGCAACGAAACTTCCGCCCTTTATGGTAAAAAAATTGGATAATGCAAAAAAAATCTTTGCAAATCAGCTGGCCAGGCTGCAGACAGACTATATCGACTATTACCTTCTTCATATGCTTACGGATAAACCAATGTTTGACCGTCTTGCGGAACTTGGTGTTATGGAATGGCTGGAAGATTTAAAAAAGGCTGGAACCATTAAAAATATCGGATTTTCTTTTCATGGCGGGAAAGCAGATTTTGAAAAAATTGTTAAAGCTTATCCCTGGGATTTCTGCCAGATCCAGTACAATTATATGGATGAAAATAATCAGGCTACCAAATCCGGCTTACAGCTTGCGGCCAGCCTTGGGTTGCCGGTAATTATTATGGAGCCTTTAAGGGGCGGGAAACTGGTAAATAGCTTACCGCCGGAAGTAACCAAGACATTTAAAAGCTATGACGCTAATCGAAGTCCTGCCGAATGGGCTCTTAAGTGGGTATGGAATCACCCGGAAGCAACAGTGCTGTTATCCGGTATGAGCACCGAAGAACAGATTGCTGATAATATCCGTATTGCCAGTACCACAGAAGCAAATTCCCTCAGCAAGGAAGAATTGGATATCTTTGATAAAGTTAAGACGGTAATGAGAGAGAAGACCAAAATTCCATGTACCGCCTGTGGTTATTGTATGCCATGTCCAGCGGGAGTGGATATACCGGGATGTTTCTCTTGCTATAATGACAAATACCTGTTAAATGATAAAGCCATGCGGTGGAAATACATGCAGACGCTGGGAGCCATATCTGTAAAACCAGCCAATGCATCCCAGTGCGTAGAGTGCGGGAAATGTGAATCCCACTGTCCTCAGAACATAGCCATCCGCTCTCAGCTTAAAACTGTGAGCAAGGAAATGGAAGGTATCTTTTATAAACCTATCGTAGGTATTGCAAGAAAATTAATGAGAGTTCGATAACGAAGCGGACTAGGGAGCTGGAGGGATTAGGTGTGTAATACTTTGCATCCAGCCTAAAATAGTATATGTAATACCTTGATTAACCAACCTAAATTAGTATATGTAATACTTTGATTAACCAACCAAACTTAATGTTGTATGTAATACAAAAAACAGGCCAAAAATGCAAGTTATCTGCTGGTTTTTGGCCTGTTATGATTTTGTGATCGATATTGAGTATGGAAAAACTCTATTATGTCTTTTAAGTGTATGAGCTTTCTGGATAAATCGCAAACTTCAATTTTAAAAGAATACAAATAATACAAATAATAATCAGGAATAATAATTTATTTATCCGGCAGATTAATTACCGTCTCATTTATAGTAAGAGATTTTACCGTATCTGAGTTAATTAAAACCGGCAATAATGCTTTGCATGAAACCGTGTTCTGAACAAGATCATACCCGTAACTCTGGATAGGAATAATGGTTCCATCCGCCAACCGAACTTCCAAGTGGTTAATTTCATAATTCTTTGGGTTTCCATCTGAAAATTTAAGTGAAAACGCAAGAGAGACAGGGGATAATTCTATCGTTTCCAATGCCGCCACATCACCTACAGAAACATTGGACAACTTAATTTCTTCAACCGTATCTTTAAAGTTTAAATCAAAAGTAAATTTCCAATTCCCTTCATATGCAGTATCATATGAACCGTCGCCCCCAAAGGCAAATAATAGATCCTTTAGTTCACTTTCATTTTTAATGCCACGAAGCATGTAACGTATGGAGACAGCCTGTCCGTTCAGCAGGTCAGCCTGGTCTTTATCCCCGTTAATTTCGTAGAAATCCTCTGTCAACAGCCAGTATTTTAAGGAATACGATCGTATACTGCCGTTTCTTTTATTAATTAATTTCAGACTTCTGTTTTTTAATTCCTTTTCAGTAATTTCACCATGAAGATTAAAATTAACATAAAGGCTGTCTTCAATGATTCCCATGTTATTAACGGTCAGTTTTGGATACCTGTCGGTTAAAGGCACCTCCTTGCCGGTTTTTTTAAGCACATAAGATTCAAAAATACTGCCATTGCTTTTCAGTTCCTGGACTCCGGCTTCAAACTCCGTTTGTGAAATTTCCTTTGCGTCATATTTTTCCCGGAGAGTTTTCAGGTTTTCAAGTCCACCTTTAACAATTGAACTATAACCATAATGAAAATAATCGTTCTCTTCAGGTGGTTGGAATTGTTGCAGGATATCACGTATGTCTCCTGGCATGGTAAGGGAAGTGATCTCATTATTATTTCTTTTGAAATCTGTAAGTGTGAGTTTAAGGGTGTGTCCCGTAATATTTTTAATCTGCTCTTCTGTAATGATTTCATCAATTAAGAAAGTTGCTTTTCCGGGTTGTTTCCCGTCATCAATCCGAAGGGTATCTGTATATTGACCCAGGATCTGGTCATCAATCTGAAGGTATACTTTGTCAAACGTATAAGAGTTTATTTGATTCTGTTCTTCTCCGGAGAAAGCCTTCCCGTCTACCGTCTCCACATCAAAAGCGATATAGACTGCATTCCGGTCACCCACCAATCCCCGGGCTGTGATAATTAAACCGTTGCTGCTTACTTTTTGCTGCAGAATAGTACCGGCTTTTGACAGAAACTCGTTATTTTCTCCGGTGGGCTGTGTCTTAAGTGGATTCTTTTCTCCGGCTGCTATGGTATCACCTGAAGTTTTACTATCCGGCAAAGGCTTTCCAGCCGAAGAAATCGATGCGGAGGAATCAGGTGTGGCAGGTTCTTTAAAAAAGTTATGGAAAATTTCATTCATGGAGAAAATCTTTGCCGCTGCTGTAATAGTGGTTGCAAATAACAGTACCAGTATAATTACTGCCACCGGCTGCAGAAATTTCTTCCTGAGCGGATATTTTTGGTTTGAATTGCCCTGGCGGTATTTCTCTAAGACGGATTGTTTTATTTCATCCGAAACATGGATATCTTTTAATGCCTTAACATATTCCTCGTGATTAAGTTTCATAGTAACAGCCTCCTATCATTTTTTTTAACATGGATCTGCCCCGGTTTAGCTGGGTTGTTACCGAAGACTCACTTCGTTTTAATATACGGGCTATTTCCTTAACGGAATATTCTTCATAATAAAATAAATGGATTACCTCCCGGTACTTTTCCGGCAGTTCCATAACCGCCTGGAAAAGGGAGTCCTCCTGGAAGATATCAGCTGTGTCATTCTGAATTTCTTCCATTACAACGGTTCTTTTAAACCAGTTGGATAAGTACAAACTTTTACAGCAATTGATTGTGGTACGGATAAACCAGGCTTTGGTGTGTTCTGCATTCTGGAATTCCGGTTTTCTTTTAAAAAAGCGTAAGAAAACTTCCTGATAAATATCATCCGCATCATATTTATTTTTGGTGTAGGTGTATGCAAGTTTATATACGGTATCCGATTGGCTCTGTATAGTTGATTCAATGGCTGCTTCGTCCTGTTTTACTGGTTCCGTATTCATTCCTTTACCTCCTTTACTGATAATACTTTCAAAATCAGTAAAATGTCACAAGAATTATTACTATCTATACTTTAATGGATTTCAGGTATTAAATCCAAATATATTTCCAAAAAATTCATGGCTGTATTAAAAGCTAAGAGTAATTTGATTTAAATATATAAGGAAGTAGAAAGGATAAGCACGTAGAAATGATAAGCAAGTTGGAATGATAAGAAAGTAAAAATGATAAGTTTTATTCGTATTAGGAGTTTAAGACAAGGGGATATCAATATAGGGAATTTCAGTGATTATGAGTATCAGGAGTTATGAGAGGTATGGTATGGAACTCTCTTTTAAGGGTTCTTTCTCCTATTATTCTTATAGAATATTAAAGCATGTGTTTGTATATGGTATGATAAATGAAAAACTAATCTCCCAGTTATGATTAGGAGAATAGTGTAAGTGGAGACGGTAAAGATATAACAAAAAAGCCTCCTATGATAAAATGAGAATGGTGTCACAAGCCAAACTCAAAAATAGGAGGTGGTCCAAATGGACAATAAAAGAACCACCTCATTTGATACGCTCTAACGTGAAAGATTGGCACTAATTAATCCTGCCTTTTAAGCTTTATACTCTCTTTATTATCTTGCCACTGAATAGATAAATCCATTTCTTTATCAAATGTAATCTTGAAGGCATCAGCATTCATTATATTACCTGTATGAAAATTGCCGACACCTTGAAGTTCTTGCGGAAATGAACTTTCAGTTTTCATAGAATTACCATTTAATTGATATTCTATAGGTCCTATTTTTTGAGTTAGTTCATTTGGGCTATTAACGTCAAAAATATATTGAATAGAAAGTGAATCATAATATGTGGATTCCACTTTAGTTATAGAATAAGTAACCAACCATGAATTACTTTGGCCAAGATAAAAGTAAGTATTTTTATCTTCGGTCACTTTCTTATTCGAGCAACCAGTCATAGATAATAATAACATTGCTATTACGAAAACAAATAAATTAATTTTTTTCATTCATATCCTCCTCACGGTGATTTCAAATTGTAAACTATGGCGAAGTATATCCTCGCTACCATTTTGAAATTGTTGCTCTGCATAATATGCTCATTATCATATGTTTTTTGTCCTATGAGGAAACGACAGCATCAGTTAATCGTTAAAGTTTTATTCTCTCTATAAATCTGTATTATGATGACTATTAAATGTGGAAATATTCCAGTAAATACATTATAATGTATGGTATATGGAAAAGAAATATCAATTGTCTACAAAATATATAAGATTATTCCTGGCGGGGAGCCAATGTGGATTTTGGCATAAACGGAGGGATATTTCCCGCTAAACATATCGATACCTCCGATAAGATGGAGGAAGAGAGAAGGCTTGCTTATGTAGCCTTTACCAGGGTGGAATAGGCAGGAGCGTGGATATTAACCGTGAGAACTCAACTTGCATCATTCAATTTGAATCCATGGAAATAACCAGGAATATCAGTTTTAAAATTAGGTTGGGCATATCGGTCATCAAGAGTAGTGAATTATGAAGTGCATAATTCAACTACCTATTAAAGCTTTATCCCAAGAGAGGCTTATCATATGTATGGGTGTTAATTGGTTTTATGAAACCAATAATATAAAGGGGGTTGCAGGATGTATTTTAAGGAAGAAATTAACGGTTGGGATTCCTGGGGAAGGGTTTTTAATTCCTTAGCAGCTTTTCGGGAGCTGGTTCAGGCCATATTTGAAAAAGAAGGAATTCAGGTATGTGAGGATATAGAAAATCTGACGCCTGGTACCAATGCGGTATTTAAAGCCGGTGACATTGTAATAAAAATATTTGCCCCGGACGAGTCGGGGTTAGGAACAGAAACTGATTATCAGACAGAATTGTCAGTAATGAAGCATCTGGGTGAAAAGGGGGTTGCGGCGCCTGGAATCATAGCCTGCGGTGAAATAAAGGACAGATACCTGTTCCGTTATATCCTGATGGAATATGCTAAAGGAGAGGAAGCAGGCAGGGTTCTGCCCAGCTATAAAGCAGAGCAGAAAAAAGAGATCGTTAAGCAGTTAAAAAGGGTACTTAAAATTTTAAATCAGCCGGCGGAAGAACTCCTGCCAAAGCGGGATTTAAAGAAACAGGCCGCCGAAAACTTTCGTCTTAAGGGATTGTCAGAGACACTGATTCAGGAACTGGGAGCTTGTGTACAAAAGCAGGAGATCAGCAATTGCTGTCTGGTTCACGGAGATATTACGGGTGAGAATGTATTGATTGATTCGGAAGGGTCATTACGGCTCATTGACTTTGCGGATTGTAACCTTGCTCCGGCTTATTATGAACTTGCCCCGATCATCTTTGAACTATTCCGGGGAGATAAGGAGTATGTATCCGCATTTGTTGGAGAAGAAACCCATGAAGAATTTTTTGAACAGTTAATGAAAGGACTGGCTCTTCATGATTTTTGCGGCAATATTATCAAGGATTACCTGACAAGACTGCAGATTCCTTATGAAAGCGTTGCGAATCTGGAAGAATTAAGAGGGATAATCAGAAGTAATATTTTTTAGTTCTGAATATTACAGGAGCAATTTATATAACTGCAAGCCATTAGTCATAGATTAAAATTAGTTTAGGTCCTAATAATAAAAGTGGTTGAAGGTCTCATAGGTGATTAATATTTATAGTACATTTTAGAGGTAAAAAAGGGAAAACAGTATGGACAAACATTTTACAGTATCTATTTTTATCGTGCATAAAGATAAAGTCTTACTGCATGTACATAAAAAGGCAAAGAAAATACTGCCTTTAGGCGGACATATTGAACCAAATGAATTGCCGGAGGAAGCATGTATGCGGGAAGTGCAAGAAGAATCCGGGTTAAAAATAAATCTTTACAATCCGCAAAATGAGCGGTTAAATAATGCATGTAGTTTGGATGGAGAAAGATTGTTAGTAAATCCTAAATATACGATACTAAGTGAGATAAATTCGGAACATTATCATATAGATTTTGTTTATTATGCAACCGCAGAATCTTTTGACTTAATACCTGGCTATGGGGAATCTGATTTGCTCATATGGTATAATAAAGAAGACTTATTAAGCGCGAATAACATTCAGCACAATATTTTGAATATGGCTAAGGAAGCTTTAGAAATATTAGGTACATAATAATTTTAGATTAGTTATAAGAAATATAAAAAATTAATGATTAGAACCTTTGAATGAGTTCCCTTTCCCTTCCGTATTAATTACAGTACAAGAACAACGGTATTCTTTATAAAACCATACCTTTAACAACTTATCTATTTGTTAAGTTGAATATAAAAAACACAGACTCATGGAATAAATTCCATGAGCCTGTGCTTTTTTCTATACCCCTTGTTTAACGGTATATTTCCTTCTTAATAACCGTATCCTGCTAAGCAATACTACCGGAAATACTATGGCAAAGAGCAGCCCTGTCTTTAAGCTTCCATCAAATACATCCGATAAGGTACCGACAACAGCGGGGCCGGCGGCACAGCCGATATCACCAGCCAGGGCGAGATAGGCAAACATGGCGGTGCCTCCTTTGGGACAGTGGGAGCTTGCAAGGCTGAATACTCCTGGCCACATAATACCTACGGAAAGTCCGCACAGGCTGCAGCCAAGCAGTGACAGCAGCGGAAAGGGTGAGAATACCGCCAGAAGATAGCTGAACACACACAGGATACTGCTGAAGGAGATGAATTTCTTCAGATCAATGGTTTCTCCGTATTTGCCGTAAAAGGTTCTTGAGATTCCCATGAATATGGCAAACATACACGGCCCTAACAGATCACCAAGAGTTTTGGATACCTTTAAACCGGATTCTGCAAAGAAGGAAGCCCACTGGCTCATGGACTGTTCCGAAGCCCCGGAACATATCATCATAACAATGAAAATCCAGAATAATTTCATAGAGAATAAGCTCCGAACAGGCAGACTCTCGTCTTTTTCACCAAGTGTATTAACAGGTACCCGGGTGAAGAATATGGCATTAGCGAACGGAACCAAAGCCCAGAGCAGGGGAAGGTAATTCCAATGCTTCAATCCCACTGTAACAAAATACAGAGTGGATAATACGACAACCAGAACCTGACCCCAGCAGTAAAAAGAATGCAGCAGACTCATTGCTGAGGACTTCTCATCCGTTGGCAGGGCTTCTACTATAGGACTAATCAATACTTCAATTAAACCACCACCCACGGCATACAAAGAGATAGCAAGCATCAGTCCGGTGTATGGACGGTCAAACCAGTACGGGAATATACCAAGGCCCACTAATCCCAGGAATGCGAAAACATGTGCCGCTACGATACATACCTTATAGCCGATTCGTTCCACGTATTTTGCCGATACGAAGTCCACTAACATCTGAATACCAAAATTAAAGGTTATTAAAAAACCAATCTGCTCCAGCGAAATAGAGAACTCCTTCTGGAAAGTTACAAAAAGCAAAGGAGCCAGGTTATTTACGATCGCTTGGGTAATATATCCAATATAGCTGGCATAAAGTGTCTGTCTGTATTTTCTGTTCATAGGGATTGGGAATCCTTTCAATATTATAGTTAAGTTCATAGCTGCAGTTAAAGTATGGATATGGGATAATATAAATCGCATTCGCAATATTGCTTGTTGCATTTGGAATAGTCAATATATTCAAACCGGAAATCTTCCCGTAAATCAAAATGAATCGTCGGCATCCAGGTATTAAATATAGAACTCCAGATCTTAACCAGTTTCAGGGAGGAAATGTCTTCCGGACGGTGAGGTCCCATATAAGTAAAAACACCGTACTTATGGGGCGTAATCTTTTTTACTTTCATGTCAGGCGGAACAATACTGTTGGAATCGACCTGAACAGAGGGCTGGTAATAGGTATAAGTACTAAAGTCCGGGGGAACGGTTGTAAAACCAATATAAATATCTTTATTTACCGGATTGGCGATACGGGGGCGGTGCTGATAGAAAAACTCCACTCCGTAACGGTTAGCGGTCTGGTTTACCCGGTTATCCTCCACGTCCACTTTGTATTCCAGTCCGGCAATGGAAAATGCCGGATGGATGGTTATGGAGCGGAAAAAAACAAGCCCGTCTCCGGCCTGCTGCATAAAATCTGCGTTGAAGCGGTCCAGTATATGCAGCGGAGTAGGGTTTTTCCGCCATTTTGCGGGAGTAGTATGAAACTCTTCCTTAAAAACCCGGTTATAGGTATGAGTACTTCCAAAGGAAAATTTAGAGGATATGAAATCAAGATTACTATGCTCCCGTATAAGGTCAGCCAGGGAAAGTGCAATTCTTCTTCTGCGGACATATTCCATTATGCCGGTTGAAGTGGCCCCTTTCCATATCCGGAGCAGGTGAAATTTCGTAATATTGACATTCTCTGAGATATTATCCAGATTCAGCTCTTCTAACAGATTATCTTCAATATAATCAGTTGTATTCTTAATAATTTCCAGTAAATAGTTATCCATATTTTTACCTGACCCAGCAATTTTTGTCCTTTTTTTAAAAAATAAGTGTAGTATAATTATACCACAATTTGTAAGAAGAACAAGCGTTTTGTTCTGGGAAGGTGGAAAGGTATGGATGATAGGCAAGAAGAGATGAAAAAACGTTACATGGCCGCGGTAGACAGTTTTATTGATAAGGTTAAAATTGACCCCAATGTCATAGCCGTTATCGTATGCGGCAGTCTGGCTTATGATCTGGTCTGGGAGCGAAGTGATGTGGATATGACAGTTATAGTAAGAGACCAGATGTTAAAGAATGATTCTTATTGCATAATTGAAGATGACATACTGATCAATGTGCATCTTGAAACCAGAAGTGATTTTAAACGGGGTTTTGAAAAGATGAGGGGAGGTTCTTTCGGACAATCTTATTACGCCAAAGGAATCATGCTGTACAGTACAGATGAGAGTCTGCCCGAATATTTTGAAGAAATGAAACAGGTGGGGGAGAATGACATTGCTTATTCCTTCTTTATTATGGCCTGTGAACTGATCCATACCGCCGATAAAATCAAGAAGTGGCTTTATGTAAAAAAGGATCCTTTATATGCTCAGTATTATCTGCTAAAAGCCGCCCAGGTCATAGCCGGCATGGAAGTCTGCCTTCATAAGGAACCGCCGTCCAGGGAAGTAATCCAAAGGGCTTTGGTTATCAATCCGGATATTATAACTCCCTTTTATCAGGAAGCAATGTCACATACCATGCAGCTGGAGGAAATAGAAAAAAACATACAGTTAATCGAAACCTATCTGGAAGAGCATCTTGAATTTTTAATGGTGCCGGTAAAAGAGTTTATGTCGGATCAGGAGATTAAAACTGTGACCCTGATTACGAAGCGGTTTCATATGGAAGGCCACTTTATTGTAGGTATTTTCGACTATCTGGCGGAGATGGGAGCCATTGAAAAAGTGTCTCAGACCATCAGGATTACGCCCAAGGGAAGGCTGGCTGTGGAGGAACTGGGTTATCTTTATATTCCATAGGTACTCATTCTACCGCCTTAGTGGGTGAAGATTCATTCTGTGATTTTAGTCCATGAACCAGACGGACAGCACACGAAAGCTGAAGGATTCCCTTGCCGGAGGATAACGGTTAGTCATTTATCCTACGTAAGGATTTTGTGACTGGAGTTTTATATAAAAGAAAATAAAAATGGAACATAAAGAAATATAAATAAGCAATATATAAATTAAATATTGAAATATCAAAAGAATATCAAAAGAAATATCAAAGGAAATATCAAAAGAAATATCAAAGGAAATATCAAAAAGTTATATAAAACGGAATATTAAAAAGGAAAGGCTGCCACCATAAGATTTTTTACCTTTACCGGTGACAGTGTTATGGGTGTAAACAATGTCTGTACGTACAAGTATTGAAATATCCGGAGCAAAACAGAACAATTTGAAAAATATTTCGGTGGAAATACCGAGAGATAAGCTTACGGTTATTACGGGTGTATCCGGTTCCGGTAAATCCTCACTGGCTTTTGATGTTATATATGGAGAAGGCCAGAGGCGCTTTCTCGATTCCATTTCCACTTTTGCCAGAAACCGCATCAGCCAGCTGAAAAAAGCCAAGGTAGATTATGTAAGAGGGCTAAGTCCTGTTATTGCCATTGAACAAAAAAAGGCAAATAACAATCCCCGTTCCACGGTAGGTACCGTAACCGATATCAGCGACTATCTAAGGCTTTTGTTCTCAACTGCAGGAGAAGGCAGATGTCCGGAATGCGGGCAGCCCCTAAAGCAGCTGTCCGCTGCGCAGATTGCGGAGCATATCTCTTCTCTGCCTTCTGGAACAGTAGTGGAACTGCGGGCACCGGTATATAAAATCTATGGTGAAGATTATAACTATACCTTTGAGCTGCTAAGGGAAAAAGGCTACAAAAACCTGCTGGTGGACGGGGAAGCTTTTTCTCTGGCAGATAAAAAAGAACTGGATGAAACCAGGAACTATTCCATTGAACTGGTGATTGACCGCTTTACCCTTAAGAATGACAATTACATTCAGATTGCCAAGACCATTGAGGCGGCCATGCTTTCTCTGGATGAAGATATCATGATTAAAATCGAGGTAATCGGAGGGGTGGAGGAAGCCTTTTACGAAGGTTTTGGATGCAGGAAACATCACTTTTTTCTGTGTGATATGCAGCCTTTTCATTTTTCCTTTAACACCCCGGCAAGTGCCTGCCATACCTGTCTGGGAGTGGGTTTATCCTATGTAGTGGAACCACGGTTTTTGATTGTTGCCCCGGAGAAGAGCATTAACAGGGGGGCACTTAAAAATACCGTGTATAATACCTCCGGCAAAGACAGTTACCGTACGGTAATGATGTACAGCCTGTCCCAGAAGTATAACTTCAGTCTGGATACGCCCTTTCATGAGCTGTCTAAAGATATCTATGACATTTTGTTTTATGGAACCAAAGGAGAACCGGTGGAAATGGTGCAGCCGCCCTTTTCTGCTAAAAGGAACTGGATAACCGGAAGAGAGCGGCCATTCTGGGGATTTGTACATGAACTGGAAAGCTGGTATAAGCATTATATCCGGAAAACTTCCACGACGGAAGCTTTTGAACCTAATTTTATCAAAGAATGTATGATTGAAAAAATATGTCCGGAATGTCATGGCGCAAGAATAAAAAGGCAGCGGCTTATGATTACCGTAGGCGGCAGAAACATTGATGAATTAAGCAGAATGCAGCTGCCGGAACTGGTGAAGTTTCTAAATTCCCTGTCCTTTGAGGAGAATATTAAGGAGATTGCTGCTACCATTATCCGGGAAATAACCACAAGAGCCAAGTTATTAATTGAAATCGGCCTGCACTACATCAGTCTGAACCGGCGAAGTGACAGTATCTCCGGCGGAGAGATGCAGCGTATCAAGATGTCCACCCAGATCAGCAGTGAGCTTATGGGAATGCTTTATGTAATGGATGAACCAAGTATCGGTCTGCATCCAAGGGATTCCCATAAGGTCATTGACACCATGAGAAAGTTAAGAGACATAGGAAATACAGTTATTATAGTGGAGCATGATCTGGATACCATTAAAAGCGCCGACCACATTATAGAAATCGGACCCGGACCCGGCATCCACGGCGGCAGCGTGGTAGCGGAAGGAACTCTTCGGGATATAGAAGCAGAAAGTAAATCCATTACCGGCCAGTACCTGTCCGGAAAGGCCAGCATACCCATTCCCGGGAAGCGGAGAAATTTAGGGGATGATTATATCTCCATTCAGGGAGCCAGGGAAAATAACCTGAAAAATGTGGATTTAGATATACCACTCGGAGTTTTTGTGTGCATAACCGGCGTTTCCGGTTCCGGTAAAAGTTCATTAATTAATGAGATACTCTATAAACAGCTCAAAGTAGATAAAACCGGTGCCAGAATTGTTGCCGGTGAACATGATTTTCTCTTTGGTGCAAGCCTGATTAATAATGTTATCAATATTGACCAGACGGCCATCGGCAGGAATTCCAAATCAAACCCTGCGACTTATATCGGTATCTATGATAAGATCAGGGAGTTATTTGCCAGTCAGCCGGAAGCAGAGGCAAAAGGATATAAAGCTATAGACTTCAGTCTGACTCATGCAAATGGTACCCGTTGTGAACATTGTACCGGGGATGGTATTATTGTTACCAGCCTGCAGTTTATGGCAGACATTGAAACCATTTGCCCTATGTGTAAGGGCCTGCGTTTTTCCGAAGAGGGCCTGGAGATAAAATATCAGGGTAAGAGTATTGCAGATGTACTTGATATGACGGTAGAAGAAGCTTTGGAATTCTTTAAGGAGAACAATTATTTAAAACACAAACTAAACATTATGAACGAATTAGGCCTGGGCTATATGTGTCTGGGACAGAGTTCCACTACACTTTCAGGCGGGGAAGCCCAGAGAGTCAAATTAGCGTATGAGCTTTCCAAAATTAAAAAAGGTGCCCACAACCTGTATATCCTGGATGAGCCTACGACTGGGCTTCATATGTCGGATATCCAGAAGCTGCTGATCAGCTTAAATAAACTGGTGGATCAGGGGCATTCGGTTCTTGTAATCGAACATCATCTGGATGTCATTAAATCAGCTGACTATATAATCGATATGGGGCCGGAAGGCGGGAACGAAGGCGGTTATGTGGTAGCAGAGGGCACACCGGAACAGATAATTAAAGTAGAGAACTCCCTAACCGGACGTTACCTGGCGGAAGTATTATAAATGGTGAAAGCTGTCAGGAAGATTTCAGATAAAAACAGTTTAATTAAGCATATTATTAAGTAAGAAAGAGTCTGGCTTGCCGGACTTTTTCGTTGTCGTACTTTCACGTTAGCCACGTTCGTATTCTGTACAATGAAAAAGAGGGCATTAAGCCCTCTTTAAAAATACAATATTCCAGCCGCGAGTGTTTCTGTAATACTCTTGTATTGTAAGGATCATTCTTATCACCTCATTATAGTATATGATGAAGCGGAAGAAAAATATACAAGAAGATCAGAAATAAGGTTATTTAGAAGAAAACGAAATAGAAAGATAAAAGAGTAGAAAGATAAAAGGCTCATCTTAATAAAGTATTATAGGTAATGTTAAGGTTCCCAAAACTCCCGAAGCAAACCGCTTAAAAATGCATGCTGAAAGGGAATCTCAGTAATCCGTTCTCTAAAATAAAGTTTTAAGTTTATCAAATAACGGTATCATGATATGTCCTTTGTATGATAAAATATTTATATTAATCAATAATGCCATACTAGAAGAGAGTTCATAATATAATAGTTTTTGTAGCATAGTATCAATTTAAAATAAGAAGGATGAGTGGAGTTATGAAAGACCTGAATGAGATTACTATTTTAGAGCTTGTAATAATGCTGCGGAATAAAAACATATCGGCAAAAGAACTGTCCCAGTATTACATAGACCGGATTTATTTATTCGATAAAGGGGTAAACGGACTAAACAGCGTGATTGAAATCAATCCGGAGGCCTTAACCATAGCGGAAAAAATGGATGAAACAGGCTTTAAAAATACCGGTTTATTAGCCGGAATACCGATTCTGATAAAGGATAACATCGATACGGCTGACGGGATGCATACCTCTGCCGGTTCTTATGCATTAAAAGATTCCTACGCTTCCCGTGATGCGGATATTGTTAAGATTTTAAGATCAAAAGGTGCGGTTATACTGGGAAAGACCAATATGACGGAATTTGCCAATTATATGACCGAGGGTATGCCGGGCGGTTACAGCTCCAGAGGCGGACAGGTAAAATCTCCTTATGTACCGGAGGAGAGTCCCTCGGGTTCCAGTTCCGGTTCAGCCGTAGCGGCGGCAGCCAATCTATGTGCGGCTGCAATTGGAACCGATACCTGCAATTCCATTATATCCCCGGGATTAAGAAACAGTCTGGCCGGTTTTCGCCCCAGTGCCGGTGCCATAAGCACCAAAGGGATTATTCCCATCAGCTTCACACTGGATACGGCAGGGGTTATGGCCAGAACAGTATCGGATGCCGCCGTGCTATATTCGGAGCTTACCAATACCCAGTTAAAGACCAGTAATTTTATGGATTTAAATGGAGTAACCGTCGGTATTAATGAATGGGGCAAAGACAGCATGACGGAAGAAGAAATTAGGAAAATTGATGATATTATAAAAGAACTGGAGAATGCAGGTGCAAGTTTTAAACGCCTTGATATACCGGCTTCCAAGAATGTGATTCCCCTTATGAAATACGAGTTTAAATATGCTTTGAATCATTACCTGGCAGAACTTCCGCAAGAATTCCCGATCCGGACTTTAAGGGATATTATTGAATTTAATAAAAAGCATGAAGATATTACCTTACGCTATGGCCAGACACACTTGGTGGATACAGAGGAAAATACAGCGGGTGATTTGAGTGAACCGGAATATAAGAATATATTATCCGACCGGCTGCAAGTAAGCAGAGATCTGCGCAGCGAACTGCATAACATCGATGTCTGTATCCTGCTAACCGGTAATAACATACATCATTATATCGGACTTCCCAGCATAAGTATACCCTGTGGATTATATAGAAATGGTATGCCTTTTGGAATTGTACTGACGGCAAAAACGGATGTTGAGCTGTTACGTTATGCACAGGCCATATCCATGATAACCGGACAGAGAGTCGAACCGGCTCTCGGAAAGTAAATAAAGTCCTGCTGTGAAACCGGCGGACGGATTATAAGATGCTCCTTTATGAAAGACAGGTGATTAACGAAATCTGTATTCATGGAGGAGTATTTTTCTGTAAAACCTTTAGCAGCTAATAATTATAATTAATTGTTTTATGAGTGCAATAGATTTGTAGAAGTATCTAATAGCTCACTCATTATGAACAAGTTTCCTCACATAAACTGGACATTTTCTATTGCACATCGCATTTGAAGAAGGAATTAAAATAATAATTGACTTTGGGATGGATTGCTTTTATAATTAAGTAAACTAATAGTTTACTTATATGCACTGCATTGCATAGGTTTGTTGGTATGTAAAAATTATAGCAGATGTAGAACAACAAGGTAAAGAAGTATAAAAGCTAGATTCGTTATTAGATAGAGAAGGATTAACGTGAACCCCAGATCGTGTAAAGTAGAAAGCAGAGTGAACCTAATTTTAAGTCAATTGTTTATTTATCAATAAACATAAATCTAAACCAAATCCATGGCGGACACTACACTATTAAAGTATAGGTATCCAATTTTGTGATTGGCTACAGGGAAGATCCGCAAACAGAAAGGAATTATATGGGTGCAGAGGAACGCAGGAAAAAGGAAAAATATATACGCAGAAATGATATTATAGAAGCAGCAGAAAGAGTCTTTTTTACCAAGGGATATATGACATCTACCATGGATGATGTTGCTTCGGAGGCGGAATTTAGTAAAAGAACATTATACGTTTATTTTAATAGTAAGGAACAGCTGTATTTTGAGATTATGATCCGGGGATATAAATTATTGCTGAGTGAATTAAAAGAGGATTTGCAGCAAGAATCAGTAAAAAATGCACTGGATAAGGTAAGGCAGATTGCGGATACCCTGTACCGGTTTGACAGGGAGCATACGGATTATTTTAATGCTATTATGGATTATGAGAACCGGGAAATTGATTTTCAGAACAGCATACCGGATGAATCCAGGGATGAGTGCTATGCAATTGGAGAGGAGATACTGGGTTACCTGACAGAAGCCTTAGAAGAAGGCATACAAGATAAACTACTGAAACCGGAACTAAAGGTGCGTAAGACGGCCCTGGTTTTATGGTCCTGTATGCTGGGGATATTTAATACCGTGAAGAAGAAGGAAAAATATATCTGGAATTATCATAATATTACGTCCGAAGAACTAGTGGAGGAGGCTTTCCAGCTCCTGATACAGACAATAAAAATCTGACCGCTAAGAAGCAGTAGAATAGCAGGGATATTCACTAAACTAACAAGCTGAATAACAGGTGAAAATAGTAGGGGGTAATTGAATGGATGGTAAGAAGGATAGTAGATTACTAAAAAGAATCAAGACTACAAAAAAAATCAAAACTGCAAAAAATATCAAGACTGCAAAAAATATCAAAACTGCAAAAAGCATCAACACTTTAAAAAAAATCAGATGGATACTGTTTACAATTACCGGTGCAGCCGGCATACTCTTTCTTGTATTGCTTTGTATAAGCGGTATTTTTATTAAAGCCAGGTATACAAAACCATGGGAAAAGGAATATGCCAAGAGCTTTACGGATGCCCGGGTGCAGCTTTTGGCATATGGGCTTCTGGCGGCCAACGGCCACAATATGCAGCCTTGGAGGATTAAGCTTGACAAAACAGACAGCTGGGTGTTTTACCTCTATGCAGACAGCCGAAGATTTACGAAGGAAGTCGATCCTTATGCCAGACAGATGATGATCAGCCAGGGTACATTTTTGGAGTATGTTATGGCAGGCGGGGAGCAAACGGGATATAAAACCCAGATTGAACTGTTTCCGGAAGGAAGTTATGAGGAAGGTAAACTTACTGCAAGTATGGATAATATACCGGTTGCCAAAGTAACTTTGACCGTAACAAGTCCGGTAGATAATGAGCTGTTTGATGCCATGTATTTACCTGATACCAACCGGTCAGCCTATCAGACCACAACATTATCGGAAACGGATAAAAGTAAGCTGATGGAAACCAATACGGATACAGATTTGTCATTGGAGATAATAGAAGATGACAGGAATATGGTGAAACTCAGAGAAATAGCCATGAAAGGCATAGGGATTGAAGCCGGTACAGAGCGAGTTATGAAAGAAACGGAGATTATCTTCCGTCCCAACGAATATGTGAAAAACAAATACCGATATGGGTTTTCTGTTGAAGGGCAGGGAAGCAGCGGGTTAATGAAACATCTGATGCAGGGGCTGGTAACCATATTTCCTTCTATGAATCAGGGCAAGGCTTCGGCGGATTTATTTGTAAAAGCCGGTCAGGCATCAGTGGAGCATACACCTGCTTTCCTGTTGATAAAATCCAGAGATAACAGCCGCATTAATCAGATTAAAAGCGGTATGCTCTACAGCCGGTTAATTTTAAATGCACATAATCTGGGATTGGTCGTGCAGCCTCTCAGCCAGCCATTGGAGGAATACCCGGAGATGAAAAACGTTTATGACGAAATCCACCGGGAATATGCGCAAAACGGTGATACCATCCAAATGCTGGTCCGTATCGGAAAACCGACAAAAGAAGCGCCTCTTAGTATGAGACAGGATGTAATGGACTTAATTATGGAATAGCGAAACGTATTATTCTCCTGTAAGCATTAGAATCAGCATACTATATGTACCAGGAATAGAAAGAAAATAAAAAAAGGAATCCATATACTATAACGGCTTTGGTATACGGATTCCTTTCTAAAAGGTAAGTATGCTCTAATATTATTACTATAAAAACGGTATATAATACAATATGAATTAAATTTATTATAAGGTAATTTTACAACCCATCTCATATATCTTTTTAGAGCCGAGGTGTCTTCTTTTACGTAAATATTTGATTGAACACACACCATATACGTCAATTATATACATCTGTGTATATTTACATATTTCTTGTAAAAAGGAGGTATTACCGTTTTTTCTTGGACTTCCCTGTAATGCTGATAATTTCATCAATCATTTCTCGTATTTAACCGGTACACTTACATCCTCTTTTGTAAGCAGATATAAAAGCATGCTAACAGCCTCGGAAATCATAATATCATAATCAATGGATTCCTGCTTAAAATATGCAATCTCATGGCATAAATCTTCAATTACATGATAAGCCAGAGTCGTCTTTTCCTCGGCATGGACCGGATAAAAACCGTGTTGTCCCATTAGAAAGACCAGCTGTTTGACCAGTCTTGCCTTGAAATTCTTAAAATAATCAGCCACATCCTGGTCCAGATGAGACATTGCCAGCATTTCTTCGTGGGCTTCTCTGGTTATGGTATGGGAATGTATAGCGATTTGAATCACATTGTACAGCAGAATATTTAAATCCATGGAAGTATCCAGCTTATCCAGTTCCTTAAATATTCCCCTCATAATATCTTCGGAGTAAAGATCTAAAATGTCCATAAAAATACTTTTTTTATCTTTATAATAACTATAAACGCTGCCGGTGGCAACACCCGCACGTTTGGCTATTTCTGCGGTATTGGTATTGTGGTAGCCCTTCTCACAAAAGATCTCATAACCGGCTCTTACTATTTTCTCTTTTTTCTCTATGGAACGCTGTTGCCTGGGTATGCGGACTTCAGATTTGCTCATAAATTCATCTCCTTAATAGTTGTATTATAAATGAATTCAAAAATACAGTCAAGAAACAGGAATTGTCTGGTGCTGCTTAATCTGGCTGAACTTTCAGATTATCAAAAAGAAGGCAATTCCATGTTTTAGAAGTTAAATTGGTCATAAAAAGTTATAGAGAAAACGGTAATAAAACTGCCGTCTTAAATCAGATATCCACTTCCCTGGAGAAAGGTAAAATTTATATGCAGCTTACCACCTGAAAAATAGCAGGTAACCGGAAATATATTGAAATTTTACAGCAGTATAGTAAGATAGTAATAGGAATCAGAGCGGTCTATGATAAGGCTTTATCGCACTTACTATAGTTTTGGGGGAAGCAGGTACAGGGTTATACAGGAATTGTGATTCATTCCAGAATTGTTATTTGTTCCGGAAGTGTTATTTATTCCTGAATTGATCCTTATTCCTGAATTGTTATTTATTCCGGAATTATAATTTATTCCGGAATTGTAATTTATTCCTGATAACAGACCGCCTGCTTAAAGCCTTTTATCAGGAACTACGGGAGGGCAGCATTTGAAAATAAATATCATAAAATCGAAGGATACCAGTGAGACAGAAATTACCATCAAGTGCGCTGAGGTAAATGGTGAAATTGAAAGACTGATATCCGGTATTCAGCTCCACAACCACACCATAGCTGGGAAATCAGAAGGGAAAACCTGTTTTCTGAAGCTGGAGGATATCCATTATATAGATACGGTGGATGAGAAAGTTTTTATCTATACCTGCGATAAAGTTTATGAGACCGGCTTACGACTGTATGAGATTGAAGAAAAGTATGCGGATACCAGCATAATCCGAATCAGTAAATCTGCTATTTTAAACTTGATGAAGGTGGAGCAGGTTACGCCGATGCTAAACGGAAGAATTAAAGCCAGCCTGCAAAACGGGGAATCCATAATTATCTCAAGACAGTATATCCGCAGCTTTAAAACGAAATTAGGGATATAGAGATAACTTATATAATCGGATGCTGACTAAAGTAAAATAAAAATCTGATAGGAACGCCTTTAAAAGCGGGCAGATGGGAGCAGGAATGAAAAGAGCTGTAATTAATTTTTTTGCAGGTTTGGTAATATCATATACAATTGAAGTACTGGTAATGACATTAGCTATTATACTTACCGGTGAATCCAGTGTGCCGGTATTTATGCTGATGGAAGGCTTTGCACTGGCAGTGTGCTGTTCCCTTATCGGGGCGTTTTTTTCTGCCGACCGGCTAGGCTTCCTTCTTCAGGCAGTACTTACCTATATCTCTTCTTTTGCAGTAATTATGATATTCTGTTTTATGTTTAAGTGGTATGAATTGGGACCGGATATTTTAAGAGGAAAATCTTTTTTTGGAATCATTATTGGCTTATTTACTGCTGGATACATCATAACAATGTTAATCAGAATGTCATTTCAGAAGAAAAGTATGAAACAAATGAATGAAAAATTAATGGAATATAAAGAGAAGCATAAAAAGCGGAAGGAGACGGAGTAGTATGCCGGTAATATTAAGTGTAGAAAATCTGATAAAAAGTTATGGCGGCAGGGAAGTACTTCATGGAATATCCTTTGAGGTGGAAAAGGGAGAAATCTTTGCACTTCTTGGTATCAACGGAGCCGGTAAAACCACTACATTGGAATGTATTGAAGGATTAAAAAGGTACGACAGCGGAGAAATACGGTTTCATCAGGACTTTGAAAACCGGAAAAAGC